>DATIOU010000212.1:0-6745 GCA_035472835.1 Streptosporangiaceae bacterium
GTCTGCCGGTAAATCTTGATGAAGTCGTCGATAAACCCCACGAGGCCAAGACCTGTCATCAGCAGCAGCACCAGCACGCCCGAGGTGGTCATCGGGTCATGTGTAGCCATGTGCCCGACCACGTAGCCGATCAAGGCCGCGATGACGATGACCGTGCCGCCCATGGTGGGAGTGCCCCGTTTGGTCAGGTGGGCCTGCGGCCCCTCCGCCCGGATCAGCTGCCCGTAGCCGCGGCGGCGCAGTAGCCTGATCGCCAGCGGCGTGCCGAACAGCGCAAGCATTAGCGATATCGCGCCGGTGATAATGATGGTCTTCAACGGCGCAGCCCCTCTGCAAGCTCGCGTTCACCGGTCAGGGCGAGCGCCACGCTTTCCAGGCCGATGGAATGCGAGGCCTTGACCAGCACTACGTCGCCCGCCCGCAGCCTGTCCCGCAGCGCGTACACAGCCTGCGCCGCGTCGGCCACATGCAGCAGCTCGCCGTGCCACGACGGCACAGCCTTCGCGCCGGTCAGAATCGGCGCAGCCTGCTCACCGACCACGATCAGGCCGGCTAGCCCGGCCTGCGCCGCCTGCGCGCCAGCCGCCGCATGCAGCGCTTCAGCGTCGTCGCCCAGCTCAGTCATGTGGCCGAGCACCGCGAAACCGCGTCGGCCCCGTGCCATGGCGGCCACCGCCGCGATGGCCGCCCGGACCGAGTCCGGGTTGGCGTTGTAGGCATCGTTGACCACGGTAACGCCGTCGGCCAGCCGCGTGACCTCCATCCGCCACCGGCTCCTGGCCACCGCGGCGGACAGGCCAGTCGCAATCGCGTCGGCCGGCATGCCAAGCTCCCCCGCGATGGCGGCCGCAGCGAGCGCATTGTGCACGTGATGCTCGCCATACAACCTCAGTTGCACGGGCGCCGAGCCCGAGCTTGTCACCAGCACGAAGCCGGGCCTGCCCAGATCGTCCAGCCGCACCCGCTCGGCCCGCACGTCAGCTGACTCAGACAGCCCGAACGTCATCACCCGCGCCCTCGTCCGCGCAGCCATCGCCGCCACCCGGTGGTCGTCAGCGTTCAGCAAGGCGAGGCCGTCGGCTGGCAGCGCGGCCGGCAGTTCGCCCTTAGCCAGCGCGATCTGATCCAGGCTGCCAAACTCGCCGGCGTGGGCATGACCGACGCACAGCACCGCCCCGAGCCGTGGCGGCGCGATCTCGCACAGCGCCGCGATGTGACCAAGTCCCCTGGCCGCCAGCTCCGAGACGAGGTACCGGGTCTGCCCGGTGACTTTCAGCACAGTCAGCGGGTGGCCGATCTCGTTATTGAAGGACTCACGCGGCGCGACCGTCGGGCCAAGGGTCTCCAGGAGCTGCGCGGTCAGGTCCTTGGTCGTGGTCTTGCCCGCCGACCCGGTGATCCCGACGATCGTGAGGTCGGGTGCGCGGTCGATGACCGCCCTGGCGATCTTGCCCAGCGCGGTTTGCACGTCGGGCACGATGAGCGCCGGGCCGCCGACGGGCCGGGCGGCAAGAACCGCGATCGCGCCGGCGGCAAGCGCGGGGGCTGCGTACGCGTGCCCGTTCGTCCGCGTACCAGGCAAGGCCGCGAACAGGCTGCCAGGGCGGGCCGCCCGGGAGTCGATGACGACCGGGCCGGTGATCAGCGCGCTGGCGTCTGGCACCGCATCGAGCCTCGCGCCGGTTGCCGCGGCGATCTCGGCCACCGATAGCGGGATCACGCGTCCTCCCCGTCGAGGTCGGTCAGAACGGCGCGGCTAGGTCCTGCATGGGGCCGACCCTCAGTCGTCGGGGCACCCTCAGCCGCTACCCGGCGCTCGAGGGCCTCAGCTGCGACCTCCCGGTCATCGAACGGGATCACGGCGCCGCCGACGTACTGGCCGTGCTCGTGTCCCTTGCCCGCGATCAGCACTACGTCGCCCTTGCCCGCCGAGCCGATGGCCCGGCCGATCGCGGCGGCGCGGTCTGGCTCCACCACGACCTGCGCGCGGTCGGCCTGTGGTACCTCGATCGCCCCGGCGAGCATCTCGGCGAGGATCGCGAGCGGATCCTCCGACCGCGGGTTGTCGCTTGTCAGGATCGCGATGTCGGCTAGTCCGGCCGCGGCCGCGCCCATCAGCCTGCGTTTGCCCCGGTCGCGGTCGCCGCCGCAGCCGAGCACGATGACCAGGCTGCCCTGGGTGACGTCGCGCATGACGGTCAGTAGCGCTTCTACTGCACCGGGCTTGTGGGCGTAGTCGACTAGCACCGTGAAGTCCTGACCTCGATCTACGCGCTCGAGCCGCCCCGGCGGGCCAGCGCTCGCGCCAACGCCTGACACCGCCGCCGTCAGGCCGACACCGGACTCGACCAGGGCGACGATCGCTGCCAGCGCATTGGCGACGTTGAAGCCGCCGGGCAGTGCCACCGTGGCGTCGGCCTCGACTCCGCCTGGTCCGATCACCCGGAACGTGGAGCCGTCGGCGCCCGATCGAACATCGACGGCGCGCCAGTCGGCGGCGCGCCGCCCCTCAGCCGAGAACGTCGTGACGGGAATGCCGGTTATCGCGGCCAGTTGCCGGCCATGCGCATCGTCGATGTTGACCACGCCGGCCCTGGCGTACTTCGGCGTGAACAGCTCAGCCTTAGCGGCAAAGTAATCGTCCATGCTGGCGTGGAAGTCCAAGTGATCTTGCGAGAGGTTAGTGAAAACGACGACGTCGTATCGTGTTCCGGCAACCCGGCCGAGCGTCAGCGCGTGGCTGGAGACCTCCATGGCGGCCGCGCCGATGTGGCGCTCAACCATCGCGGCCAGCAGGGCCTGAAGATCTGTCGCCTCCGGCGTGGTCAGGGCGCTGCCGGTTGCGGTATCGCCGATCCTGGTCGCGACGCCGCCGATCAGGCCCGTCCTGTAGCCGGCCGCGCGCAGCCCGGATTCGAGCAGGTAGGTCGTCGTGCTCTTGCCCGCGGTACCGGTAACGCCGATGAGCAGCACCCGGTCCGACGGATGTCCGTATATCCAGGCCGCCACCTCGCCGAGCCGCGCCCGCGGATCAGCGACGACGAAGACCGGCAGGCCGGAAGCCACAGCGTCCCGGCGTCCCGCTGGGTCCGTGAGGACGGCTACCGCCCCTGCCTCGGCCGCGGCCTCGCAGAACCGCGCTCCGTGGACCGTACTGCCGGGCAGTGCCGCGTACAGGTCGCCTCGTCGCACGGACCTGGAGTCGAGGGTGACCCCGGTCAGGCCGCCGGGCTGGCCTATCGGCCCCTTGCTCGCACCCCCCCGGTCGGCTGGCCGCAGCCCGAGGAGCGCCGCGAGCCCGGAGAGCGGGCGCGGAGGAACGCGATCTGGGCGGAAGGCCGCTGGCACGGGCAGAGGTTACCTCCCATCACGGCGCCGTGAGCCTTATATAGGGCGTCCTGGCATAGTCCGGTGCAATCTTCATGGTCTGCAGGGCGAACTTCATGGTCTCGAAGAAGGCCGGCCCGGCGACCTCGTCACCGTAATATCTGCCCCGCGGATCCTGAATGTTGACGGCCACCACGAGTTGCGGGTTGTCAGCCGGGGCGATGCCGATGTAGCTCGATCCATACTGGCAGAGGCCGCAGCCACCCCTTCCGTGCCTCCCCTGTCCCGCCGTGCCCAGCCCGGAAACCTGGGCAGTGCCCGTTTTCGCGGCGACGGTGTAGCCGCGGATGAGCCCCCATGGCTGGCCTGCCTGCGCGTCTACCTGCGGTACCTGCTGCAGTATGGTCATCAGCTCGTGGGCAGTCTGAGCGCTGATTACCCGCCGCTGACCGGCCGGCCGCGCGGGCGTGAACTTCCCGGTTCCGTCGGTGGTGCCAGCGATCAGCGTCGGCTGGACCCGGACACCACCGTTGGCGATGGTGGCGTAGACGCTGGCCATCTGGATCGCTGTCACGCTGATCCCCTGACCGAACGCATACTCGTACCGGTTATTCGGCCAGTAGCGGGCCGACCCCGGCTTAGGTAGCAGCCCTGGGCTTTCGCCGTTGATACCGAGCCCGCTGGCCGAGCCGAGGCCGAACGCCCGCAGGTAGTCGTACTGCTGGTGCGGCGTGATGCGCTGGGCGACCTGGACCATGCCCACATTGCTGGAGTGCGCCAGAATGCCAGCAACGGTGTACCTGACGGTCGGATGGAACTCGGCGTCGTGGAAGGTGTACAGCCCGTTCATCGTGATCTGATACGGGACGGTGTACGCGGTCGCGGGCTTCTGACCGCCGCGCTCCAGCGCGGCCGCCACCGTCACTGGCTTCAGCGTGCTTCCCGGCGCAAACACGTCGGCTGTGCTGATGTTCGCTGTTCTGCCGTAGGGCACCGGGTTGTAAGGGTCATAGGTGGGCCATTGCGCCATCGCCAGGATGGCGCCCGTCTGTGGCTGCATTACGACGATCGAGCAGTTGTGGGCGTGCGTCTGTTGCACACGTGTTTTGCAGACCTGATCGGCCTCGTACTGGATGTCAGCCTGAATCGTCAGCCGCAGGCTCTTCGCGGGTACTACCGGCGCGATGTTGATCTCCGTCAGCGGGATCGGCTCGTTGTTTGTGCCAACCTCAACTTCCTGGCTGCCGGGCCGACCTGCCAGGAGTGAGTTGTACTGATGTTCCAGGCCCTGGGCGCCAGACAGGCTCGTGCCGTCACTGCTATTGCTGGTGAAACCGACGATGTCGGAGGCCAGATCGCCATTGGGGTACTCGGTCGTGTAGCTCGGCTGCGCGTCGATCCCAGGTAGCTGGAGGTCACTGATCTTGTTCTCCGTCGTCACCGCTACGCCACGAGCTAGCACCTGGTACTGCGGACTCGACGGCTTATTGAGCATCGACATGATCGCGGCCGGCGACAGCCCGAGCGGCCCGGCCAGCTTGGCGGCAACCAGCGGCCGTGACGCCTTCGGGATCAGCACCGGATCGGCGAAGACCGTATACGTCTGCACAGTGAGCGCCAGCACGGTCCCGTCGCTTGCGGTGATGTTACCGCGGACGGCCGCAATCGGGATCCGCTTGAGCAGCTGCTGCGCCGCCGACGTCTTGTAAGCGCTGGCGTCAAGGCCCTGGAGCTGCACGAGCCGGCCAGCGAATATCGACAGGGCAAAGGTCGTGCACAACACCGCAACCCTGAGCCGCCTGGCCGGATTGCCGCGGCGGGCCGCTCGCGCCGGCAGGCGCACCACCCCTGCGCCTGGCCCACGGCGGTCGCCGTCAGGCCGTGTGCCTACGCCTGTCGCGCCGTTCTTGCCGCGCTGGCTCCCGGTCCGTCGGATGGGCTCACCTGGCGGGAGCCGGGTGCGCGATCCTGATCGCGACGACCGGACCGGTCGGCGTGACCCGCCGGGAGCCGGCGGCCGGCGCCGCGACTTTCGCGCCCAGTCCTCCCTGTCTCGGCTGCCCCCGGCGCTCACGGCCCCGTTCCGCCCGGCTGCGACGCAGAGCCCGGGTTTGCAGTGCGCGCCCGGCCAGCTGGCGCCTTGGCCGCCGGGGACTTGCCGATACCAGTTCCCGCTGCGGCCGTTCCGCCGGCGGCCCCGAGCTGGACACCAGCACCAGGCTGACTTGCCAGCCTGTCGAATCGGTGGGTGCGCAGGTCCAAGATGATGCCGGTCCGCTGAACGCGCATGCCAAGCTGGTATGCCCGCTCGGCGATCCGCGCTGGCGACCGGTCGGCGGCCAGCTGCTGCTGGAGAGCTTGCTCTTGGGCCGCCAGGGTCGCGTTCTTGCTCTGCAGTTGGCTGATCCGGAAGCTCGTGGCTCCCAACGTCGTGTTGATAACCAGCAGGCAGATGAGCCCGCCGCCGAGCAGCAGGAGGACGAGCATGACGAACCGCAACCGCGGCGCAGTCGCTCCAACCGAGCGCAGCGGGCTACCAGTGCGCAGCGGGCTACCAGTGCGCCGCGGCTTAGTCGCAGGCCCCGAGCTGGCCACCTTCGCGGGCGCGGAGGCCAGCCGGCCGAGACGCGAAGGTGACGGCGACGGCGGTTCCTGGATCGCTGCCGGCGCAGTCGGCCTGGCCGGCTGTAGTCGGGACGGCGTCGGCCGGGCCTGACCAACGCCACGCTGGCTGGCGCGCGCACGGCGCGGATCGGCTGGCCGCGGGTCGGCACGGGGCGCCGGGCGCGGCGCGGGCACTCGTAGCGCTTCTCGGTCTCGAGTCGTGGTCTCCATCCGGTCTGGCCGTCCCTCCCTGAGCGCCGAGCTCCCCACCCGGACGCGCCCTATACCCCGTTGCGCCGTCTCCCGTCGGCGGGTGTCCTGCGTCGTCATGCGGCCGGCCTGATTCGCTCGGCGGCGCGCAACCTGGCCGAGGCAGCGCGCGAGTTCGTCGCGAGCTCGTCGGCCGACGGCCGCTCCGCGCCCCTGGTGAGGAGACGAAACTGTGGCCGCGACCGCTCGAGTGACACCGGCAGCCCGGCGGGCGTGGTGTCGGTCGCCCGCTTCGCCAGCGCCCGCTTTACCGCACGATCTTCGAGCGAGTGATAGGCGAGCGCGACGATACGACCGCCCACCGCGATGCTGTCTAGCGCGGCTGGCAGCGCTCGGTGCAGCGCATCCAGCTCGCCGTTGACCTCGATCCGGAGCGCCTGGAAGGTGCGCTTGGCGGGATTGCCGCCAGTTCGCCTGGCCGGTGCCGGGATGGACTCGCGCACAATGCGCGCGAGCTGCGACGAGCTGGTGAGCGGCGATCGTGTGCGCTCGCGCACGACGGCGTCGGCAATGCGCCGGGCGAAGCGCTCCTCCCCGTACTCCC
>DATIOU010000213.1:0-14537 GCA_035472835.1 Streptosporangiaceae bacterium
GATAACTCGCCTCGGCGTGGAGATGAACGAAGAACTCCAAAGGACAGTGTGACTGACAGCCTGGAGCTAGGTCAGCCGACGGCGATCAGGATCCGGCTGGACGAGTTGCTCAGCGACGCCCACCTGACGCTCACCGAGCTCTCGGAGCGCGTCGGCATCACCGTAGTGAACCTGTCGATCCTGAAGAACGGCCGGGCGCGTGCCATCAGGTTCAGCACGCTGGCTGCGCTCTGCGCGGCGCTGGGTTGCCAGCCAGGCGACCTGCTCAGCTACGAGCCAGCTGACCCGGCGTACTTGTCCAGGTAGTGGAGACCTGTGGCGGCGACTGGCCTGCGAGCTAGCTGCGCCACAGCGCGCGAGCGAGCACGACGCCTTCAACTCTGGCCGCATTGCCTTGGTCGAGTAAGCAGCCGGCCACCGCGTTCAGCTGACTGCCCGTGGTGCAGACGTCGTCGTAGACCAGGACGAATCGGCCTGCCGTGCGCGACGGATCCGCAACGCGGAGCGCGTCGCGCAGTTCGCTGCCGCTGACGCGCTTGGACCAGGCCTGGCCGTCGGCCGACTTCAGGGTCGGCTGAGTCTTGATGATCGCGCCGGGATCGAAGGGCCAGCGACCGTCGGCATCAGCCTCAGCGGCCGCTACCAAGACGGCCTCCGTGTGCGCGAACTGCTGCCCGCCCGGCCCGACCCAGCTCGGGTTGGCAACGATGAGGCCGGGCGGCGCGGCAGCCGTTCGCTCATCCAGCCACACGAGCAGGATCCGCGCGAACACGGCCGCAAAGCCGCGGGCATCGCGGTATTTGTAACTGTTGATGGCGCGGCGCAGCGCGCCGGTCTGGTAGGCGATCGCGTGAATTCGGCTGATGCGACGGTCTGCGGCGCGGCAGAGCTCGTTCGGACACGAGCAATCGGGCCTCAGGCGCTGCGCGCAGACCGTGCACTGGTCCGGGCCCGGCCTTACCAGCTCCGGACCTGCACAGGACGCGCACACGCTCGGCGGTCCGGCGCGGAAGTAGGCGCAGCCGGGGCAGTTTGGGAATCCTGCCGGGCCTAACGCGGCGACAGGAACCGGAGAGTAAGCGGTCATGGCGAGCATGACGGTAGCGGCAGGTACCGACACGGCAGCGTCGGCGACGGCGCGGCGAACCGGTGCCGGGCAGCGGCGCGCAGCGACACGACGGCGCCAGTCCGCGGCCCGTGGCCCGGGCGGCCACCCGCCTGCGCCACAGCGCCAGAGCGCGGGCCGAGAGGGAGACGACGTCGTTCCCGTTCGGATCTTGGTTTATCGCGGAGTCGCGCGGATGGGCTGGCCGGGCAAGGCGGCAGGGACGATGGCGCCGTCGCGGACGACAAGGGTGCCGTTGATGAGGACATGCTTGATGCCGGTCGATGGCCGCGTGGGCTGCGCATACGTTGCCCGGTCGGTGACCGTCGCGGGGTTGAACACGACGATGTCGGCGTCGCAGCCAGCCTGGAGGCGGCCCTTGCGCCGCATCGCCGGCACGGACGTCTCGAGCAGCCGGGCCGGGAGGAGGCTGCAGCGGCGCAGCGTCTCGGTCAGGCCGAGCGGGCCGCCTTCGCCCAGCATTCGCAACGCGCGAGAGAACGTCCCCGCCGTCCGCGGATGGGTGACCGCAGTCTCCGGCAGCGGCCAGGCCATCGGATCGGGAACGGGGCCGACCCACGTCAATGGCATCGCATCGCTCGCGACGATGGCGTCAGGGAATGTCAGCGACCGCATGAGGACGGCTCGATCTGCCGGGTCATCCTCGTTCAGGTGCCGGATGATCGCCAGGCCGCCCGGATCGGCTGCGCGCAACTCCCGCAGCCGTTCCTCGCTCGAGACCTGCTCGCCTGTCGGCGCATACGTCAGGTCGGTGGGCTTGAGCTCCCTCTCGCGCAGCCGTTCGGGCGCCAGGAACGCTGCGCCGATTCCGGTCATGCCAGATCCGTACGGGTACGCCTCGGTCGACACCCGGGCACCGGCCGCCTGAGCCTGGCTAACTAGATCCTGCACGCGGTCGATGTGCCGCAGCGAAGTGCTGTTGATGTGGCAGTAGTGCATCTGGGCGCCGGTCTCGCCCGCCGCGCGGACGATCTCGGAGGCGCCATCGATGAGCGCGTTCGGCACAAGTTCGATGAGGTCACGAGCGTGGGTAAAGGTTGCCACGCCGGCTTCCGCGGCGAGAGCGGCCACCTGGAGATACTCGTCCGGATCCGATCCTGGCGCGTATCCCACCAGCAGCCCGACACCGACAGCCCCGTCGGCGAGATCGGCCGACAGCCGGGTCATTAGGGCGTTCACCTGGGCGGGTGACGCGGGCCCTTGCCAGGCCGGCGACGCGATGTTGGCGAGGAATGTGCAGAGCCTGCCGTCGAGTTCGATACCGGCGACGGATTCCATCCGGGCGAGCGCCCACGACGCGGCGAACCCGTAGTTGATTGGCCGGCCCTCGGCCGCCGCCTGTTGGTAGGCGGGATCGACGGGACTCACGCCGGCCTCGAGTTCCAGCGCCGTCGTGACGCCGTCGAGGGCGCGCAGCCGAAGCCCCGGGATGTCCGTCACGTGGCTGTGGAGGTCGATGAAGCCGGCCGTCACCACCTGGCCGGCAACGTCGAGGTCGTGCGCGGCCGGCCCGAGGGCGTCGCCGATCTCGGCGATTCGGCCGCCTGCGATGGAAACGTCGGCGATCTCGTCGCGGCCCGTTTCCGGATCCATGACACGGCCGCCGCGCAGGACGATGTCGGGCAAGGTCACTCAGGCAGCGTAATCGGGTAGGGGGAGCCGTGGCGGTAACCGGGGGTGCGCGGGTTTGATCGCCCGGGCCCGGGCTGAGCCCAGCGCGTTTCGGCGGGCGGTCTGAGCTACTCGGCATCAACGCTCAGCCGCGTTGATGGCATCTGCTACCGCTTGCGCGAGGACGCGATACTCAGCCCACGTGATGTCGCCGCGGTCATACGCCGCCGTCACCTCATCGAACGAGCCGGTCAGATCTGGTTCTGGGTCCTCTTGCGCGGCGGCGGCGAAGTCCAGATAGGTTCGGCAGTCGCGCGGAGCCCGATCCGGCCACGTGCGAGCGCGGAAGCGATCCGCAACCTCGTCCATGCTGAGGACGCCGGCCCTGAGCGCCGCGAGAAGATCATGCACCTCTGTAGACGTCATGTCCGCGCCCTCCTCTCGTCATCCATGCCGCGACCACCGACTTCTACGAGCACAGGCGGTCGGCCGTCGACGGAGTTGTCATACCTCGACCATGTATCAAAGCGGTCCTTAACTTGCTCGAAGTTCGCTCGGTTGTTGCTGCCCCAAACATCGTTTGCCTGCGACAAGACGACCTCGGGGGGAATGTAGCGGCCGCCAAGCCCCTGCCCAGCGCGATAAGCCTCGTGATCCTTGCGATGTCGGGCGTCGGCCCGCTTGGCGCTGACGTCGACGCGAACGTCCACGAAGACACCCTGGATCTCGGCATAGCCTGCATTGCGAAGCGCTTCGATCCGCGTGCCGGTCGAGTGGCCGGACGACATGGTTATGTCCCAGATGACGTTCTTGCGGTCGGCGTAAGCGCGATGCGCCAGCCGTTTTGCAATGCGAGACGATTCCTCATGGACGAGGTCGGTCGCCTCCATGGGCGATAGGCCCTTGACTTCCGGGACGAGCCCGCGGCGCGCCATCCCCGCCTTGATCAAGTCCGGATTGATGATTAAGTACTGGGACTGATCGACGCCGTGGTGCGAGCTCAGAATCGTCGTCTTGCCAGCGCCGCCCGTTCCGCCGGCGATTATCGCCTTGCCCTCGCAGGGCACCGCGGCAGCGGCCGCATACAGATCGCCCACCAGCGCGTCGTGGAGCGCATCACGCTCTGCGGTCCAGACCTTTCGCTTCTCATCGAGCGTGTAACACCGATCGGTGGATAAGCCTGCAGCGTGGGCGTCGAATAAGCGAGCCCGCACGTCGGCGACGTGCTCAGCGTGCTCAAGGTCGGTGAAGGGGAGGACCTGATCTGCCGGACCGCGGCGGTCGGCGTAATCAAGAGCCGACGGGTGCCCGGAAGGCAAGCGCTCTAACCGCCGCTCTAATCGGCTCGCGACAGTGGTGTCCGGCACGTCGCTGTCCCGTGCTTCCCGGGCCAGGTCGGTCGCAGTGTCGACACCGCCCACGTCGACCTCCAGCAGCGCGCCAGCCCTCAGCGGTCAGATTCAGGACAGACCATAGCCCGAACCATCACAAGCCACATCAGAATCGTCAGTTCCACCGCGCCCTGCTTAGCCGAGCCGACAAGCTCACGCGAAGAGCCCGCGGATATCCTCAGCGCTGAGCCTCCCGCCGAACGCGTTCCCGCTGTCAATCACCGACGTGAACAGCGCAGCCTTGCGCGCCTTCAGAGCCATGACCTTCTCCTCGATCGTGTCGCTCGCGATCAGCCGGTACACGACGACGTTACGGGTCTGTCCGATACGGTGCGTGCGGTCCACGGCCTGAGCCTCGGTAGCGGGATTCCACCACGGATCGAGCAAGAAGCAGTAGTCGGCCTCCGTGAGGTTGAGGCCGAACCCGCCTGCCTTCAGGCTGATCAGGAACACCGGTGCGGCGCCGTTCTTGAACCGCTGAATTACCAGCGGCCTGTCGCGGGTCCGGCCATCCAGGTAGCAGTACGCGATGCCGGCGTCGTCCAGGCGCTGCCGTGCTCGCTCCAGGAACCGAGTGAACTGGCTGAACACCAGCGCCCGGTGGCCGCCAGCGACGGCCTCCTCGAGCAAGTCCAGCAGCGTGTCGAGTTTGCTGCACGGCAGGTCGTCATGCTGAGCATCGACGAGTCCGGCGTGCAGGCTCAGCTGCCGAAGCAGCGTCAAGGAGCGCAGGATCGCGAACCTGTTGGCGTCCACGTCGTTGACTAGGCCTAGGACCTTCTGCCGCTCTCGCTGGAGGTGGGTCTGGTAGAGCTTCTGGTGCTTGGGGTGCAGTACTACCTCGAGCACTTGCTCCTGCTTCGCTGGCAGATCGGCCGCCACTTGTTCCTTGGTGCGCCGCTTGAGGAGCGGCTTGATCCGGCGTCGCAGTTGCTCGAGCAGCTCGGCGTTGCCCTGCTTCTCGATCGGCCTCGCGTAGTAGTCCTGGAACTTGTCCGGATGCGGGAACAGCCCGGGAGCCGTGATCGACAGCAGCGACCAGAGCTCCATCAGGTTGTTCTCCATCGGCGTGCCGGTCATGGCCAGCTTGAACGGCGCCGAGAGGCGACGCGCGCACTGATAGATCTTGGCCTGGCGGTTCTTGGTGTACTGCGCCTCGTCCAGGATCAGTCCTGACCACTGGAGCGCCGCGTAGCTAGCGAAGTCGATGCGGAGCAAGGTGTACGTCGTCACGACGGCGTCCGCGTCGGCGACGAGCTCCGCGAGATCCGTGCGGCGCCTAGCCATCGTGTCGGTGATCACGACTATCTTGAGGCTCGGCGTGAACTTGGCAGCCTCGCAAGCCCAGTTCGAGACGACGCTTGTGGGCGCGCAGATGAGGAACGGCGGCTTGCCACGATCTTCCGCGCGCGCGAGGCTGATGAGCGCCAGCGCCTGCAGCGTCTTGCCCAGGCCCATGTCGTCGGCCAGGATGCCGCCAAGCTGATGCTGCCACAGGAACGTGAGCCACTGGAATCCGTCAACCTGGTACGGCCGCAGCCGGGCGTTCAAGCCGCTAGGCAACGACACGCGGGCGACGCCAACGTCGCCCGCGAACGCCAGCAGCCCGTCGACCTGGCGCTGCCATGCCGCGGCCTGACGGGTGACCACGCCGAGCTCAGCGAGCTCGGCCCAGAGACCGGCGTGGAATCTGCTGATCCGCAGGGAATCGGCCGGCCGGTCTTGCAACGACCGTGCCTCTTCGATGAGCCTGGCCAGCGCCTGCAGGCCGGGCTTATCCAGGGAGAAGTAGGCGCCGTTGTCGAGCAGGAGATATTCATCGCCCCGACTTAGCGCCAGGAACAGCTCCTTGAACTGCACCACCTGGTCTTCGACGAAGACCAGGACGCCGAGGCCAAACCAGTCATTGTCGTCGACGAGCTGGTCGACGGAGACCTCGAACCGCAGCGAGTCGCCCGCATCGTGGTACTCGGCGGGAGTCCCCGCGACCTCCACGTCGACTTCCGGTCGGCCAGCCAGCATCGGCAGCGTTTCCGTGCTGAATTTCATCGTCTCCAGGCCCGTAAGCCGCGCCGGTTGCACCGCGCCCGGCGGCAGCTCAAGGTCGGCCAGGATCGCCCGCTCCGCCTCGAGATCCCGATATCCGGCGAGCGCGGTCCGGGGACCACGTACGGCCGGGACGGCGCCGGCCGGCAGCCGCAGCTGCTCAGCACCGACGCGGTACGCCCACTGCCAGCTCACGTCCAGCTCGTGTCCCGGGCTGTACGCAGCGCCGATCACTAGCGTCGGTGGTGAAATCTCGGGCAGCTGGTATGACCCGTCCGACGATCTGAGCGGCGCCGCGCGGCGCAGCCGCGGATAGAACTCTTCCCGGAACCGCCGCTCGTCCGCGGCCGGGATGGCGACCGGCTGGCGCGCCATCACCAGTTGCTGCACTTCGCTGGGAACGGGGTTGATTAGCCGTGCTAGCCGGAATCGCCAGCGCGCTGGGTCGGCGCGAAGCTCTACCTCCCCCGGATCAACGTAGGCCAGCCCATGTCCGGTCGAGCCGAGGAAACAGACCGGCCAGATCTCGCCGTCGCCGCCGTCGATAGCCACAACCGGGCTGATGCGCAGCGGTCCCGACGCCTCGCTCCTGACGACGTCGAGGGAGAGCTCGGCCGACCCGTAGGGGGGAATCGGACCGATCTTGCGGTAGACCAACGGCAAGCCGGCGGACTCGGCTTCGTCGAATAGCGGCCAGAGCTGACGCGACTCGAACCGGCCAAGGTCAAGCAGCTTGTCGCTGCCTCCGTAGTAATAAGGCCCATCGCCGGAGCGGTCGTGTGCCCGGTGCAACCAGTACAGCTCTCTCAGCACCCGTAGCTGAGCGTCGGCGAGACCTTGGGCGTACTGACGGCTGCCCAGCTTGTCCCAGCTCAGCTGGCCGCCGACCCAGGAGTCCAGCTTTGATCCGGGCTGGACTACTCGGGCCTTCACGGTGAGCTGCGGCCGGCCGGCGCCTGGTCGGCTGGGATAACTCAGCCCGGCGGCCGACAGGATCAGCTCTATCGCGACGCGTGCCGTGCGGTAGTTCGCAGCGGCGGGCTCCGACGAAGCGTGGATCAGCGAGCCGAGCGACTTGTCCCACGAGACCGAGCGAGTCCGCGGGGCGTCCAAGTCCTGGCCCGAGGCAAGGGCCCCGGCCAGCACGAGCGCAGCCGCGTGCTTGCACTCGCAACCGGCCTCGCAGGTGCAGAAGCCGCCGTCGAGCCGCATTGGCCTGGCGGCGCTGAAATGCGCCACGGTCTCGTGAAACTCGCCGCCCGTGTCCTGCACAACCCCCTGCAAAGTTCGGCGCGACGGTACCCACTCGATCCGGCGGACAACGCCGTCGTGCATCTCGCGATAGCCAGTGTCGAACGCGGTCGAGCCAACAGCGTCCTCGACCGAGCCGAGGTCTATCTCGTCGAGCAGCACTCGCGGCATGCCCCGAACATAGCCAGCGCCACCGACAGTTCCCGGAATGCTGGCGCGCGCCGACCGACACCTGTACACCGGCAAACGGGCACACTTTGGCGGCCCGATTGAGACGATGAGAATCGTGACAGCTAAGCGCCCGCCGTCCGTCGCCAAGGCCGCCCGCCACCTGCGCGCCGTGCCGGACGACGCGCAAGCCGCCCTGTGGGACAGCAGCGAACTCCATCGCCTTGCCAAGCTGCGTCAGCTCGCGATGGAAACGGGCGCCCCCGGTGCCGCGATTCGCCTGATCGACAAGGCGGCGACCGCCAAGGACGCGATGATCATGCTCGCCGAGGCCGGGTTCATGGCGAGCGAAGCGGACGCTGATGACGAATTGCTGTCCTGGTTCGCGCCACTGCTCGATTCAGGATGTGATCCCTTAGAGGCAGAGCTGTCCGGCGCCGAGTTCATCGGGGAACTGCGCCGCGCGGCGCCGCCAAACCTCGACATCGCCGACGTTCTCGCGGGCATCATTGCTGACTTCGCCGCGGCCCGGCGTCCAGAGGCCCTGGCGATGATGCGCGTGCTGGCGGCGGTCGCGCCGGCCCGGCTGCGACCTCTCGCGGCCGAGGCCGCCGCCCGGATGGTGCACGACGGCCTGGCGGACGTGCCGTGGGCCGCCGACATCGGCTGGCCGGTGCCGGGCCGCTGCTTCGGCTATTCCGACATCTATGGCGCGCAGCACTCGATGGTCCTGACCTTCAGCTATGGCGCCGACCCGCACGCGCTCGTCGTGCTGATCGACCACATGCTCGGCGGGGGCATCAAGGACTGCTACTTCCTCAGCTACACCGAGTCAATCCGTCGCGAGTACCAGAAAGTTGGCCGCGATCCCGACGTCATCTTCGGCGACCTGGATCCCGGCGAGGCTCGCACGATCCTTTTGCAGGCGCTTGAGCGCGAGCCGTGCCCGCTTGAGGCGGACCAGGTGAGGAACGTCGGGAACTACCTCGACCTGGTGCTAGCCCGCATCGTGACACTGCCAGCGCCCGCGAAGCAGGTACGTCGGCCCCGCAAGCTGGCGCCTTCCCCAGGCGCCGCACCGAACGCCACGGCGAAGCGACGCGCCGCCGGGAAGAACATTCATCGCGTCAAGATGACCTTGCGCGGAATCAAGCCGACCATCTGGCGGCGATTCGAAGTTCCGTCGGATGTCACCCTGCGGCGGCTGCACCGAGTGATCCAGGCCGGCTTCGGCTGGCAGGACTACCACCTTCACGTCTTCGAGACCGCTGGCGGCCGGTACGGCATACCCGACCCTGACGGCGACGACGACACCTTCAACGACTCCTACAAGAAGCTCGCCGCGGTCGCCGACTGGCCAGGCGACCGCGTCCGGTACACCTATGACTTCGGCGACAACTGGGAGCTCGACATCGTCGTCGAGGCGGTCACGCCGGCCGAACCGGGAGTCGCCTACCCGCGGTGCACTGGCGGTCGCCGGGCTGGTCCGCCCGAGGACTGCGGCGGTGTCGGGGGCTATGCCGAAATGCTCAGTGTGCTCGCGAACCCCAGGCACGAAGAGCACGCCGCCCGCCTATGGTGGCTCGGCATCGAGACGGCGGCCGAGTACGACCCGGAGGCCCTGGACATCGACGTCATCAACGACGACCTGACCAGGAGAGTACTGATAAAGGTGTAATAACCCGCCCGGCAGCGCCGATCCATTGGTGACGAGGGCTGGTGAGAGATGGCTGCCACCGAGGTGATGATCGACGCGATCCGCGTCAACGCCCGCAACATTCCCCGGAGCACGCCTAAGGTCGCGGGTTATGTGACGGGGACCAGCGACATAGCCTGGACGGCCGCCCAGTGGGCCTTATTCCCCCGCGCCGGGCATGTCCGCATCGACCAGTCACCCGCTCTAGCCGCCTTCGCCGCTGGGCACGCCGACGTCGCTGACGTCGAATTCCTGGCCGGCACTGTCGGTACCTTTGTCAACGCCGTGCGGGCGCGCATCGCCGCCGGGCCAGCGGAGCGGTGGTCGACCATCTACGGCACCGATTCCACGATCGCCGCCGCCAGCGCTGCGCTCCAGGCTGGGGGGCCGCATGGCTGGTACTACGGACACGTGGACTGCTGGCTCGCCGACTGGAACCTGAACGAGGCCGAGGCCACTGCGCTCGTCGGCCGCCTGATCCACGGCCTGACCTGCCGAGCCGTCCAGTGGGCGTCCCCGACCTCCAACCCGCTCACCATCGTCCCTGGCGGCACCGTCCCCCTTTCGCAAGCGCAGGTGGACCTCTCCGTGGCACAAACCACCTGGCATCCAGCGCCCTAGTCCTGAGCAAGAGGCCGACACGTCGCCAGGCTTCCTGTGGCGACTGCGGACCGAGGACGGCAACGCAACGAGCGTGGCGGGATTCGGCCTACAGCAGCGATAGCTCACCAGTGATCGCGTCGACAGCCGAGTCGGCCGCTGGCCCGATGGCGCAGCACGTCGGGGTGCCCTCGGCCACCTGAGTCCGGCCGGCATCGTGGATCACCTGTACTGGCAACCCAGCCTCTGCGGCCCGACCGGCGATGGCATGCAGCTCTTCTTCGCTGCCCGCCCGCAGCACTACCTTCGGCTGGCCATCCCGCAGCCAAGCCTTGAACGCCGGCGTGCCGATGCTGGCCAGGGCCGCTGCAACAGCCCCGTGCGCGGCTTGCGCTGCGATCTTGCCCCGCCCCATTCCCAGGTCGGCGCGAACGATCAAGGCCAGCTTGATCTGCATGACTGCCAAGGTAGGCGGTCACAGACCGACAAGGGCCAACCGCGGGCGTCATTCAGCCAGGCTGGGCGGTAGAGTCGATCGCGGTTGTTGCATGCAAGATCAACCGCAGGTATCAAACAGCCGGCGCCCAGGCCTGGCTCGCCATCTTCACGCGCTAGTGAGGTAGTCCGGCCGAGTTAGCTTGCTACGGCCGGACGGCCCAGGCTAACTTCCTCAGCCACGCAATGAAGCAGAGCACAAGAAAGACCACTACCAGGTCCATCTATCGTCCACTCCCCCGTTAACTTGCCTCATGACTAGACCAGAACCGCAGCCCCCCGAGCACTCGGTGCGGCGCCTGAGTGGTACCCGACTACTGGGGGGTACAACCGGGGCTAACCGCGCTGCTGGCGGCGCCGCCCCGGCCTCGGGGCCGACCGAGCCGCTGGCGCCGCTGCTGACTGACCGGGCCCGCCGGCCGGCGGCCATCACGATCGCCTGCTGCGCCGCCGTAGTGGGGGTCCTAGCCGTCTTCGCGGCGAACAGGTCGCGCGCCGGCGCCGTCGACCGTCCTGTGGATTCTTGGCTGCGGCATAACATCGCTTCGCACCACCACGCGCTGACCGACATCGCCTACCTCGGCGGCGGCCAGCTCGGCATCGTCCTGGCCGCGGCGCTCGTGCTTGCCTGCCTGCTCGTCCGCAGGGTCAACGGGGCCATCCTGGCCTTGGTGAGCGTCCTGGTCACCGTCGGGCTGACCGAGTTCGTGCTGAAGCCGCTCGTGCACGAGACCATCAACGGCTCGCTGACGTATCCGAGCGGCCACACGGCGAGCGTGTTCGTGCTGACCGGCGTCGTCGGGGTCCTGCTGCTGAACCCGCCGCGCCAGCGACCGCGCCCCTGGGTGCGCGCTCTGCTGGTGTCCGGTCTCGTCGCCATCAGCTGCGCGGTGGCTGTCGCGACGATCGCGCTGAACTATCACTACTTCACCGACACAATCGCCGGCGCGGCGCTGGCAGTTGGCGTAGTCCTTGCGGCCACGTTCCCTCTCGACATGGCCAGCCTGCGACGCCGGCTGGCCGCGGCCACGCCCGCCTGGCTCAAGCCGCGCTCATAGCCGGGCCGTGACCCGCTGATTACTTAGCGAATTCAACCGGCTACTGTGAGTCGGAAGAATCTGGCAAAACGGCCTGACTACAGGCGGGTGTGCCATGAGACTCGCGCTAACCGCAACGATCGGCGCCGCTGTCCTCGCGCTCGCGGCGTGCACGACCGTCACGACATCACCGGGTCCGGCGTCTCCGGCGCCGTCGGCGTCGTCATCTGCCAAGACACCGTCGCCCGCCGCGCCAGCCCCCGCGCCGTCCGCGAGCGCGACCCCGACACCGCAGCGGACGGCGCCAGGCACGCCCGCGTCGGCGCCGCCCAACGTCACGGATCCCTGGGCCGTCGTCTCCGCGTACTACGGCGACCTCGAGTCGGGCAATTTCGCCGAGGCCTGGGCGCTGCTCAACTCCGGCGCAACGACAGGCCAGACGTACCAGCAGTTCGTCAACGGGTTCGCGTGCACGGGCGCCCAGTCCGTGACAGAACTCAGCGAATCGGGCGATCAGGTCACGTTCAACCTCGACGCGACCAACTCGTGCACTGGCCAGGTCCAGCACTTCACCGGTACCGACACCGTTCAGAACGGCAAGATCGTCGCGGCGAACGTCGTACAGACCGGCTGACGACAACAACGCTGGGAACGGGGTGGCTTGCGCGCATCTCGGCCCCTTCTTCTCAGACCGGCGACGGAGTTAGTGCTAGCTTGCGCTGGTGCGCATCGGCGTTTATATCGACGGATTCAACGTTTATTACGGCGGCCGCGGGATCTGCGGCCGGGGCACCCCGGGCTGGCGCTGGCTGGACCTGCGCGCCCTGGCGACGGACCTGATAAGCCGCCGGGCGCGCTGGGCTAGCGCGACCGTCGACCGGGTGGTCTACTGCACGGCGCGGATCGACGCCGTCTCCAACCCGTCGGGCCAGGCCGATCAGGACATCTACCTCAAGGCGCTGCTTGCCACCGGAAGCGTCGATCACATCGAGTACGGCACGTATGTTTCGCGCGTCAAGACCGCGCCGATGGCAGTAAAGGACTCGAAGGGCCGGCCGAAGGTCGTTGAGCCATCATGGCCGGTCATGATCCAGGACGGCCAGGGCGGCCAGGTCGACGGCGCGGTCTTCATGGTCTCTTACGCCAATCGGGAAGAGAAGGGATCCGACGTCAACGTGGCCGCGCATCTGCTGCTGGACGTGCTGGCCGGTGCGGTCGACGCGGCTGTGGTCATTTCCAACGACAGCGACCTGCGGTTCCCGCTCCAGCAGGCGCGCGAGCGCGTTCCTGTCGGCGTGGTGAACCCCTCGCGAAACTTCCTCGCCGGCGATCTGCGCGGCGACGCCGGCAGCGGTGCGGGCCGGCACTGGTGGGTGCGGCTATCCGCGGACGACTTCACTGGCCACCAGCTGCCGGATCCGGCCGCTCAGTATCGGCGCCCGGCTGACTGGTAGCAGCCGCTGACCGCGAGACCTCCGGCCGCTATACTCGATGGCATATACCACCCGGCCCCTCGTGGGCCGGGTTTTCCATGTCCGGCTAGCGTCTGGCGCGCCCGCCACCACACTGCCTTGGCGAGGCTGCAGATAACCGGCGGCGGTCGCCGTCAATGCCGGAATGGGTGACCTTTTCATCCGAAGAAATGCGTCTTGCGCCGTCCGTCGTTAATAAGATCCGCCCGAGTCACGGCAAATACGACGCATGATGCGCGTGCAACCGCGATTATTCAGTTGCGTGCCAGGCATTGCGCGCGGGGGCGGGGAGCGGTCGTGAGAGACGAGTACCAGTATCCGGGCGGGCGACACAGGACTGGCGCCATGCCCTGGCTCGTGGCTGGCGCCGCGGTGGTGGTCGGTGTATTTGCCATCGCCTTCGCGGTCATGCTGACCGGCAACAGATCGTCGGCGGGGCCATCGCAGCGTCACCACCCGCGGGCGGTGGCCGCGCAGTCGCTGCCTGCCGTTACAGCGCCTACTCCGTCAGCTTCGCCTAGTCACAAGCCAGCGCACAAGCCGGCGCACTCCGCCTCACCGAGCCCGCCGCCTGCTCAGACATCACAGCCGCCCGCGGCGAGCCCGCATTCGCCACCGCCACCCCCCAAGCCACCGGGCGGATCCGTGCACCTAGCCGCCTCGGTCAGCGCGGACAGCTGGCATGGCTCGCAGCCAGGCGGCTGGGTCAGCTTCCAGGTCAATGACACCGGCTCTGCTGCGAGCGGGCAGGTCACCGTCACGATTGCGCTTCCTTCCGGCGCGTCCATGAGTAGCGGCGGCGGAGGCGGTGGTGGCGGCGGCGATACCGTGCCGCGGCAGGCAGACGGAAACTCCGGCTGGAACTGCCAGCCGACGTCCACGGGCGCGACCTGCACTCATTCCGGTCTGGCCGCAGGCGGTCATACCTGGGGCACGATCTTCTTCACGGTGACCGGCACCACCTCGGTGTGCGGCCAGCCGGTCAACCTGACCGCCGCCAGCGGCTCAGTTTCGGCAAGCGCGCGGTCAACCATCGCCTGCTAGCGCACGTATGTTCCAGGCTCGGGCCGGTGTCTGACGGCGCCCCGCCTGGGCACGACAGCTTACTGACCCGAGCTTCAGGACTGAGCTTCCACGTGGAGGCGCGATGACATTGCTCCCGCCCCTGGCGCGCCAACTGGACCTCCAGCCGCATCCTGAGGGTGGCTGGTTCCGGGAGACGTGGCGGTCAGCTGTCACCTTTGCCCCGGATGACTACGAGGGCATACGCAGCGCGGCCACCGCGATCTACTTCCTGCTCCATCCGGGTGAGAGGTCGCGCTGGCACGCCGTGCGCTCTGACGAGCTGTGGCTCTGGCACAGCGGCGGTCCGCTGACCCTCCGCCTGGGCGGCGGCGGCGCTGCGCCTCATGACGCTGGAGCCGGCAGCGGTCCGCCCACCGATGGAGCCGTGGACATAGTGCTTGGCCCGGATGTCTTCGCTGGTCAGCAGCCTCAGGCGGTCGTGCCGGGTAGCACCTGGCAGTGCGCCGCGCCTGCCGCTGACGAGCCCGTGCTCGTGAGCTGCGTCGTGGCGCCGGGCTTCGACTTCGCCGACTTCAGGCTCGCCTGACACCGACCGACTTGGGGCCTGCGGCTCCGGAA
>DATIOU010000214.1:0-12685 GCA_035472835.1 Streptosporangiaceae bacterium
TCGGCGGGCAGGTGATCGCGCCGCTTGCCCTCATTCTCGGGCTGTCCGAAATCGCCGCCAAGAGCACGGCCGCCAGGTTCTGCGCGCGCCTGTACATTCCTGCGCTCGGCCTCATCGCGGTAGTCGTTCTCACCCTGGATCAGCTCGCCCAGACCACGTTCGGCAAGACTTGGCCTGACCCGGCTGTGGTGTACGGGACGCCGCCCAACTACGTGCTGGAGTTTGCTGTCGGACCGGCGACCGCGCTGATCGCGCTCATTGCGGTCGGCGTGGTCCTCAACCGGGGCGGTGAACCCGGCTGGAACGCGGTGCTGCCAGCCCAGCTCATGGGGGGCCTGGCCGCCCTGCTGCTGGCCTATCCGGCGCTGGCAGCGCTCGCTGCCTACGAGGCCAAGATCCACCTGCCTGTCGCCTCTGTATTCGCCCTCCTCGGGACGGCGGCGGCAGTGCTTACCTGGCTCGCCGGAGTGCGGGCTGCGCGCGTCCCGCTGCCCTCGAAAAGCGCGCGCGGCCAGGATGCCTGGCGGCAACAGGACGAGCGAAGCGATTTCGGGCGCTTCGAGCCCGCAAGCGACGGCGGCGTTTATCGCGGCGGCGGTCTGTACCGGCCGGACCAGCCCGGCGGGACCGCGGGCAGGAGACATGACCGCGACGGCGAGGACGCCGACCTGGACCGGCGTCACGGCGACCCCGGCCGCGGCCGTGACCAGGGCTGGGGTGAGGCGTCGCGGTCCGGCTCACGGGACTGGCGCGACGCTGAGGAGAACGACGACTGGCTCGATGACCGGCGCCGGAGCGACCGTGACTCGCCCGACTTCGCGACCGGTGACTTCGCTACTGGCGATTTCGTGCCGGGTGACTTCGCCCCCGGCGAGTTCGCCAACGGTGAGCGAAATGGCGGCCGGGCGACGGGCTGGCAGTCCAGCCGGGGATCCGACGACCGGCTCGAGCCGCATGGTCAGCGGTCCTACCAAGATGATCTTGGCCGCCCGGACCAAATGGGCGGTGGCCAGGCCGGTGAGGACCGCCGGGCCCAGCTCTTCGGCCAGATCGCCATATTTACCCTGCTCGAGGACCGCGTCGAGGAGTTCGATCAGCTGACGCACCGCGTCGTCGAGCAGGTCCGCAGCCGGGAGTCGGACACTCTCGTGTTCATCGTCCACGCCGTGCCGTCGGCGCCCATGCAGCGCATTTTGTACGAGGTATACCGCGACCGCGCCGCCTACGAGCGGCACAGTCAGCAGCCGCACGTCTTGCAGTTCGAAGCAGACAAGCGGCCCTACGTCCTGGCGACAAACGTGATCGAGCTTGGGCTTCAGGAGGCGAAGGTCTCGCCGTTCCCGTCGGTCGCGGAGCTGTTCAGCGAGCCTGGCTATGACACCGCTGGCTTCGAGCGTCCGGATTACCTCCGCGACTATGGCCGGACCTCCGCGCGGCCCGGCAGCGGCTCGCGGGAATACCGGTGAGCTCCGCGCCCCGGATCACGTTGCTGTCGCGGCCGGGGTGCCACCTCTGTGATGCCGCGCGGACGGTCATCGCTGACGTGGCGGCCGAGCTAGGCGTTGACTGGGAGGATCGCGACATCAGCCATTCGGCGGCCGATCTAGCGGAGTACGCCGACATGATCCCGGTCACATTCGTTGACGGTGTTCAGCACGATTTCTGGCGAGTCAGCGAGGCCCGCTTGCGAGCCGCGCTTCTGGCCTGACCGCGACTGGCTAGCCCGCCTGGGGGCGGAGGCCCCGTGGGCACTTTGTGCAAACGTTCACAAGAGCGTACGGTGGACACCGAAAACGTGCCCCAGGCTCCCCCGCTACGGGCGCTGCCAGATCGAGTCCCAGGAGTCCCGGCGCATGTCCCGCCGCCCCTCGTCGGCTAGCCGCCCTGCCTCCGTCGGCCCGGCTCAGGCCGGCTCGGCCAAGGCCGGTGCCGGCCATGGCGTCCCGGACGCCACCGTCGCGCGGCTGCCCGTGTATCTGCGCGCCCTGTACGCGCTCGCCGATCGTGAGATCGCGACCGTCTCGAGCGAAGAACTCGCCGCCGCCGCCGGGGTCAATTCGGCCAAGCTGCGGAAAGACCTTTCTCACCTGGGGTCTTATGGCACTCGCGGGGTCGGTTATGACGTCGATTACCTGATCTATCAGGTATCGAGGGAACTCGGCCTCACCCAGGACTGGCCCGTGCTCATCGTCGGCGCCGGCAACCTCGGCCGGGCCCTGGCCAACTATGGCGGGTTCGCATCCCGCGGCTTCCGGATCGCGGCGCTCGTTGACAGCGACCCGCAAGTTGTGGGCAGCGTCATCGCACGCCACACAGTCCGCAGCGCCGCGGAAATCGAGGACGTGATCCGCCGCTTCGACGTCTCGATCGGGGTGATCGCGACTCCGGCAGCGGTCGCGCAGAATGTGTGCGATCGACTGGTCGCGGCGGGCGTGACGAGCATCCTCAACTTCGCGCCCGTGGTAGTCAGTGTGCCTTCGGGCGTCGATGTGCGTAAGGTCGACCTGTCGATCGAGCTGCAGATCCTCGCCTTCCATGCGCAGCGCCGCGCGGCGGGTGCCCAGCCGGGCGACGGCGCCAGGGACACGACGCCGCCCGCTCGCCGGCTAGAAAGCGTGCCGACTGGTGATCTCGGCTTGGGCGACGCCGCGGATCTAGCCGCGAACGGGAGTGCGGAGGTCGCCGCTGGCAGGCCGGCCGCCGCCGCGACCGCAGCGGACGCTGGGCCGGATACTGGGACCCGTGATTACTCGACGGGGGTGCGGGCGGTAGCTACATGAGCGTTCTGGTGGTCGGACTCAGCCACAAGGGCGCGCCGCTGGCGACGCTTGAGCGCGTCGCGCTGACCGGCGACGCCCTGGATAAGCTCCTGCACGACGTGGCCAGGGCCGATGACGTCGCCGGCGCGCTCGTGCTCAGCACGTGCAACCGAGTCGAGATCTACGCCGAGGTGGGTAAGTTCCACGGCGCGGTCGCCGCGATCTGTGAACTGCTCTCCCGCCACTCTCAGGTTCCGCTCGCCGAGCTGACGGCGTGCCTGTACGTGCACTACGAAGATCGCGCGGTGCAACACCTGCTCGCTGTCGCTTGCGGCCTCGACTCGATGGTCATCGGCGAGAGCCAGATACTCGGCCAGCTGCGGCAGGCGCTGCACGCCGCGCGGCAGCAGGGGACGCTGGGCCGGACACTCTCCGATCTCGGGACGCTGGCCCTGCGCGCTGGGAAGCGCACCCGCGCGGAGACCAAGGTCGGCGCCGCGGGCGCGAGTCTCGTCAGCGTCGGCCTCCAAGCGGCCGCGCGGCACCTCGCCGGCGGACCGCCGGAGGCGGGGATGCTCGCCGGGCGGCGCGTACTGGTTGTCGGCGCCGGGTCCATGAGCGGACTCACCGTCGCGAGCGTGGCGAGAGCGGGCGCCGCTGCGCTGACGGTCGCGAGCCGGACCAGGCATCGGGCCGAGCGTCTGGCGGCGTCCGCCGGTGGCCAGGCTGCCGATATGTCAGACCTTGTCGACCTGATAGCGGCCGCGGATCTAGTCGTCACGTGCACCGGTGCATCTGGCCACGTCATCTCCGCCGACACGGTGGTGGCAGCGCTGGATCGGCGATCTCAGCCTCGCGGTGCCCCGCTAGTACTGCTTGACCTGGCTATGCCGCGCGACGTCGACCCCGACGTCGGCAGCATCGACGGCGTAGTGCTGACCGACCTGGATGCGCTGGCTGGCGACGACCAGGCGGGTCTGCGTCCTGGTGACGCTGAGGTCGCCGAGGTGCGCCGGATCATGGCCGACGAGCTCGCGGCGCACCTGTCGGCCAACCGGGCGGCCGCCGTGACGCCGACCGTCGTCGCGCTGCGCGCGAAGGCGGCGGGCGTCGTTGACGCCGAACTTGCCCGGCTCGCTGGCCGGCTCGACCTCGATCCGGTCGCGACGGCCGAAGTGCAGAAGTCCATGCGCCGGGTCACCGACAAGCTGCTACATGACCCGACTGTCCGGGTTAAGGAGCTCGCGGGGTCGCCCGGCGGCGACACATATGAGGACGCGCTGCGCGTGCTGTTTGATCTCGATCCGGCGACAGTGCAGGCTGTCGCTCAGGCCGACGCCGACCTGGCTGGCTGGCCGCAACCGATAGCAAACCGGGAGGACGGGCGATGAGTCGCGCACCGCTGCGCCTCGGAACGCGCCGCAGCCCGATGGCCGTAGCCCAGTCGCGAACGATCGCCAGCGCCATCGCGGCCCGGACCGGCCACGAGGTGGAGCTGGTCGGCATCGAATCCGCCGGCGACAAGAGCCGCGATCTGCTGACCCAGATCGGCGGCACTGGCGTGTTCGTGAGCGCGCTGCGCACCAGCCTGCTGGCTGGCGACGTGGACATCGCCGTGCACTCGCTCAAGGATCTGCCAGTCGGCCCCGCCGACGGGATCACCCTGGCGGCCGTGCCCGAGCGAGACGACCCGCGGGACGCGCTCGTCGGCCTGAACGGCGCGAAGCTTGCAGACCTCCCGCCGGGCGCCAAGATCGGTACCGGGTCACCACGCCGGGCCGCGCAACTCCTGCTGCTGCGGCCCGACGTCCACCCCGTTCCCATCCGCGGGAACGCTGGTACGCGCCTGGCGAAGGTCGAGAGCGGAGAGCTGTCGGCTGTCGTCCTTGCCCAGGCCGGCCTGGCCAGGATCGGCAGGCTCGACGCGGTCTCGCAGCTCTTCGAGCCGGACGAGATGGTGCCGGCCGCCGGGCAGGGCGCGCTCGCGGTTGAGTGCAATGCGGGCAGGGAAGACCTGGTTGCGTTGCTTAGCTGCATTGACGACGCGGTCAGCAGGGCTGCGACAACCGCGGAGCGGAGCCTGCTCGCCGGACTTGAGGCAGGTTGTGCGGCGCCGGTCGGCGCGTATGCTGCCGGGACAGAGGTACTTCGGCTGAGCGGCGTCGTCGTCGCGGCCGACGGGGGGATGGCGCTTCGGGGCAGCGCGAGCGGTGCACTGGCGCAGGCCGAGGCGATCGGCCGCCAGCTAGCTGCCGATCTGCTCAGCCGTGGCGCAGGACGATATATGGCAGTGTCCGGCGGACACCTCAGCAGCGGGGACGATGAGAAGTGAACCCCACACCCACGACCGGGAAAGCCGGCAAGCAGACCAAGACGGCGACCGAAAGGGCGGGCGGGCGGTCTGCCAGCCACGCCGCTGACACGCACGTGCCAGGATGGGTCGCGTTCGTTGGCGCGGCAACGGGCGATGAGAGCCTCCTGACGGTGCGGGCGGCTGCTCTGATCGGCCGCGCAGACCTCGTTGTCGCGCCCCAGTGGCTCTGCGAGCGGCTTGGTCACCTGCTCAAGCCCGACGCCACCCTGGCGGACTCCGACGCGCAGATCGCGGACCCCAAGCTTCTGATTAAGGCGGCCAAGGCGGGCCAGCTCGCCGTCCGCCTGAGCGCCGGCGACCCGTTCATGTTCGGGAGCGCTGCGGCCGACGCCGCCGCCTGTGCGAAGGCGCGGGTTCCGTTCGAGATCGTGCCTGGTGTCTCGCCGGCGGCTGCCGTTCCGGCATATGCCGGCATTCCGCTGACCACCGACGTATCCGGGGACGTCCGGATCATCAACATAGGCGAGGTCAGCCGCGTGTCCGTCACGGACGGGACGCTGGTCATCCT
The DNA here is from genome assembly GCA_035472835.1 of Streptosporangiaceae bacterium. GTDB lineage: Bacteria > Actinomycetota > Actinomycetes > Streptosporangiales > Streptosporangiaceae > JAJYUU01. The sequence continues at coordinate 5,642 of DATIOU010000214.1, forward strand.
CGGCGCCGAGACCGGGCCGATCGACCTGGGCAAGATGCTCATCGCCAACGGCTGGCCGGAGACGGCGCCGTTCGCGATCACGTGGAACGGCACGACGACCGACCAGCACACGGTCGTCGGCACGCTCGGCTCGATCGCGGCCGACCTCAAGGCCGCGGGCGTGAGCCTGCTCACCGCGCACGGCCCCGCGGTCGCCGTGGTCGGCGACGGCGTGACCGCCCAGTCGGCCCTGTCGTGGTTCGAGGCCAAGCCCCTGTTTGGCTGGCGCGTGCTCGTCCCGCGGACCAAGGAGCAGGCCGACGAGGTCTGCGATCTGCTGCGAGCGCGCGGCGCCGTGCCTGAGCAGGTGCCGACCATCGCGGTTGAGCCGCCGCGCACGCCGCAGCAGATGGAACGGGCGGTGAAGGGCCTCGTCACCGGCCGGTATCAGTGGATCGGCTTCACCTCCCTGAACGCGGTGCGCGCGATCAGGGAGAAGTTCGAGGAGTACGGCCTCGACGCCAGGGCCTTCGCTGGGGTGAAGGTCGCGGCCGTCGGAGAGCAGACAGCGAAAGCACTCCGCGAGTTCGGCATCATGCCGGACCTGGTCCCCGAAGGCGAGCAGTCGGCCGAAGGGCTGGCCGACGCCTGGCCGGCCTACGACGACATCCTCGACCCGATCAACCGTGTGTTGCTGCCACGGGCCGACATCGCGACCGAGACCTTGCTGTCCCGGCTGACCGACCTCGGCTGGGAGGCCGAGGACGTAACTGCCTACCGGACCGTGCGCGCGGCTCCGCCGCCGGCGCCGATCAGGGAGGCGATCAAGGGCGGTGGGTTCGACGCGGTCCTGTTCACGTCGTCCTCGACGGTCCGCAACCTGATCGGCATCGCCGGCAAGCCGCACGCAGTCACGGTCATCGCGGTGATCGGCCCGCAGACGGCCAAGACCGCGGCCGAGTTCGGCCTGCGCGTCGACGTAGTCGCATCGAAGCCGTCGGTCGCGGCGCTGGTGGAGGCGCTGGCCGCGCACGGTGCGGCGGTCCGTGACGCCGCCATCGAGGCGGGGGAACCGGTCCGCAAGCCGAGCGAGCGCCGCCGGGGCGCGCGCCGCCGGATCCGGTAGGCCGCGTTGACTGGCAGGTTTCCGGTTTCGCGGCCCCGGCGGCTGCGGCGGTCGGCGCCGCTTCGCCGCCTGGTCGCCACCGTCAGCGTCCAGCCATCGAGCCTGATCCTGCCGTTGTTCGTCAAGGAAGGCATCGCCGAGCCCCAGCCGGTCAGCTCGATGCCCGGCGTCGTGCAGCACACCAGGGAGAGCCTCCGCAAGGCGGCAGCTGAAGCGGTAGCCGCGGGGGTGGGCGGCCTGATCCTGTTCGGCATCCCGGCGGTCAAGGACGGCAGGGGCTCCGCCGCCGACGACCCGGGCGGCATCATCCAGATGGCCCTGCGGGACGTGACCGCGGAGGTCGGCGACGACGTCGTGGTCATGGCCGACCTGTGCCTGTGCGAGTACACCGACCACGGGCACTGCGGGCTGCTGACGGCTGCCGGCGAGGTCGACAACGACGCGACGCTCGAGCGGTATGCGTCGATCGCGGTCGCGCAGGCCGACGCAGGCGTGCATGTGGTCGCGCCGAGCGGAATGATGGACGGTCAGGTAGGCGCCATCCGGTCCGCCCTCGATGCGGCCGGCCACAGCGACGTCGCCATCATGGCCTACTCCGCCAAGTACGCCTCGGCGCTGTACGGGCCGTTCCGGGATGCCGCCGAGTGCGCGCCGCAGTTCGGTGACCGGGCCGCCTACCAGCAGGATCCGGCGGCGGCGAAGGACGCGCTGCGCGAGGCGCTGCTCGACGTCGATGAAGGCGCCGACATCGTGATGGTCAAGCCGGCGCTGGCGTACCTCGACGTGATCAGCGAGCTGGCCGCGACCGTTCAGCTGACAGTGGCTGCCTACCAGGTAAGTGGCGAGTACTCTATGGTCGAGGCGGCCGCCGCCAACGGCTGGCTAGACCGCGACAGGGTGATCATGGAGACGCTGACTGCCATCACAAGGGCCGGCGCGAACATCATCCTCACGTACTGGGCGGCCGAGGTCGCGCGCAAGCTGAGTTCACCGCCAACGCCATAACCTGCCCCGCGCTTAAACTGGGTATGGTGGTGTCTGGGTAGATATATCCTAGATAGGCCATTAAGGCTGAGCCGAACTGCTAGGATGCACGTGGTCTGGGGAGAGCTGCCCGGGGCGTAGACGAGGAAGGCTGCAGGGGATGAGCTCGGAGGCTCCAGGTCCGGTACCCACGGGGCCAAGCGCAGCCACCGTAGCGGCGGCAGACAGCATGCAAGCCTTGCTCTCCCTTACTACTCGCACGCCCGACGCCGCTGCCAGGCAGGAGATCGGCGGGCGCGACGCCCTATCCGAGCAAGAGCTGGTGACCTCGCCGAACCGCGACGCACTCAACGCGGACACGCTTCGCCTGCCCGCCCAGATCGGGTCGAAAGCAACTGCTCGAGCACGACCGCAACCGTCCCATGGGTACACCGTGCGCGACAAACTGCGCATGTGGCTGGCCGCGATACATTGGGAGCTCGTCCTTGTGCTCTCCGCCCAGGCGGTCCTGTCGGCCCGACTGCTCGGGGCAAACACCGCGTTCAATGCGGAGGCAATTTACCTGGATGTTGGCCGCTTGGAGACCGCCCACTTGTTGCATGGGGCGGCTGTGCCGGCCTTTCCGACCTACGTTTCTGGCGTCCCGGTTATCTATCCGCCCATCGCCGCCATGGTCAATGCCCTTGGTGGATTGGCGGCAGCCAGGGCGTTCTCGCTTATATGCGTCCTCGGAGCGACGATGTTGCTATGGGCTGTCACGTCGCGCCTGTTCGGGCGGTGGGCAGGCTTCTTGGCCGCCGGATCCTGGGCGATGCTCGGCCCCACGCTGCATCTGGCTTCATTTGCCACTTGCGATGCTTTCGCGCTGCTGCTGCTGACGACGGCCACCTGGTGCGTGCTGCACGTGGGCGATGAACATGACGCGGCTAGCTGGATGTTTGCCGGTGGCAGTGCGCTTGCGCTGGCAAACGCCGCGCTGTACCCGTCGATTCTGTTCGATCCCGTGGTCGTAGCGCTAGCGCTGTTCGGCGCCTTCCCCAAGCCTGGTGGGAAGCGGGGCCTGACCAGGGCTGGAATGGTCGTGGCTCAAACGGGATTGCTCGGCATGCTGTTGCTCAAGCTCGACGGCAAACACTACGTTGCCAATCTCAGTGCTGTGGCTCGCTCGCTCGCTCGCGGTGATAGCTCCGTTGCTGCTCCGCTTCTGATCTCCTGGGCGTGGATCGGCGTGCTGGCGGTTGTGGCGTTCGCGGCCGTGGCACTCAGCTTTTTTGACCGGCTGACCGGTGGCCAGAGGGCCATGCTGCTGGTTCTTGGGGTCGCAGCAGCACTGGCGCCGATCGAGCAGACTCGGCTGCACACGTCGACTTCGTTGAATCAGTACGCAGATTACGGCGCCTGGTTCGCGGCCATCGCGGTCGGCTACTTTGGAGGCCGACTGGCTACATCGGCCAAACCCAGGCTACTGCGGCGCGCGATGTCAGCCGGACTCGTAGGGCTCCTGGCGATGCTGGCGGTACTCGGGGCGCGGCAGGCCACGCGGATGACGACGACCTGGCCAGGCGCGGCGAGACTGACGGCGTTCCTGCAACCGCGCACTTCACATGGCGGGCGCTTTCTTGCCGACACGCATTCAGTCCTCGAGTACTACCTGCCGGATACGTCCTGGCGCCAATGGTCGGATACCGTCGGCCTCACCCTTCGATCCGGTCGCGGTGCGAGCAAGACAGGCGGAGCGACGGCCTACATCAATGCCCTCAAGCACCACTACTTCTCGCTTGTCGTGCTGAGCTTCACCTCGATGCCTGGCGTAGATAGGGAAATTACCGAAGTCCTGTCGTCGGTCAAAGGCTATCGACTCATTCGAAAGGTCCCTTTCAGCGGAACTAAACCCGGTTACTTTACTGTCTGGGCATACAGCGGGCCGGCCGGGCAGGCGAGGGAGTGATGATCAGGAGTGTCGTGGCACGTGTGTACGAGCATGCCCCAGACAGGGCTGAGATCTCCTGTCTCGAGATGTCCCTGTGAGGGAGCCCGTCGGCTCGCCTCGACGCCGCGCGCCGGCGGCTGGCTGGGTGGAGGCCAAGGGTGAACCGATTCCTGGACAGCTTGACGATCATCTTCGTGGCTACGGGGATCTTCACCGGCCTGGTGACCTTGTTGATCAGATACATCTGGCGCCGGAAGAAAGGACTGGAGGATCTCTAGCGCACCGGTACGACCTCCCGGAAGTGCGGCTCAAGCCGGCCCGGCCGCTGTTGTGGGTTGTGCTGATCGACGTCGCGGCAGTCGGGATCTTCCGGCACGTTGAGTTCTTCCACCTGTACAAGGCTAATCAACTGCTGGTGTGCTTCTGGGCGGCTATCTTCATCATGACCGTCCTGCAGTGGTTCCTGTCCTGGCGGGAGCGACCGGTAACTGTCTCCCGGCGCGCGCAAGCGCAGCTGGACAATCTGGTGGTAGCCGTCAACGTGCCCGTGTTTAACGAGGACCGGGCGCTGCTCGACCGTTGTCTCTACGGGCTCTTCAACCAGACGCGGCTGCCGAACCTGGTACAGGTGGTCGACGATGGCTCTGTTGTCGATTACTCAGATGTCCGCGCCTACTGGCTACGGCATCACCCGCCGGCTTCCCAGTTGTCCTGGGTGCGCCAGGACAACCAAGGCAAGAAACATGCCCAGGCCCGGACGTTCAGGTCAGTACGTGCAGACATCCTCGTGACGCTCGACTCGGATACCGCATTGGAGCGCCGGGCCATCGACGAGGGCCTCAAGCCGTTCGCCGACTCGCGAGTCCAGAGCGTGGCCGGTCTAGAGCTCGCCTTCAACCATCGCCGCAATTGGCTCACGCGTCTCAGTGGCACTCGATCTCTGATCTGGCAGCTGCTCTCTTGCAGCTCGCAGTCGGTCCTCGGGGACCTGCTGGTCAACCGGGGTACATTCGCGCTGTACCGCGCGCCAGTAGTCCAGGACAACCTCGACGCTTACCTGTACGAGACCTTTTTTGGCAATCCAGTTCACCTGGGTGATGATGCCGCCCTGACGCTATTTGCCAGGGGGCGGGGGCGAGCAGTACAGCAGCCCTCGGCGTTCTCGCTTGCGATGTATCCGGAGAATTTCAGTCACCTTTTCCGGCAGTGGACCCGGTGGATGCGGGGATCGACAGTCCGCACGTTCTGGCGCCTGCGCTACCTACCAATAATGTCGTGGAGCTGGTGGTTCACAGTCATCAGCCTGTGGGCGTTTCTAGCATCCAGCGGTGCAGTCATTGCCGCCGGGCTCGACTGGCACAGCTCGCGGTCTTACGTCGTCACGACGCTCATTGCCACAGTTGCCTGCGCCTACGCGCAGGCCGTACGCATATTTTCAGTAGTACGAAGCGATGAATCTTGGTTCGGCAGATGCAGTTCCTTTGTGTTGGCGCCGGTCGTCGGCCTGTGGGTAATGTTCGTACTCCGCCCGCTGCGCTTTTATGGAATCTGCACCTGCATGCGGCAGGGATGGGTGACGCGGACAAAGAAGGTAGAGGTGGGGATCGGATCTGCCGCTGAGAATACCCGATCCGAGGTTCTCATAAAAAGACTGGAGGGCAGGGCACGATGAAGATCGGGCGAGTGATCGGCGTCGGCGTAGTAGCCGCAGTAGCGGTATCGACTTTCCTCGGGATTACGCTGGCTGGGCATTCGTCTAACGCGTCATCAGGGTCCGGCAACTCCTCATCAGGGTCCCGGGTAACCGACCCAGGAGGCTCGAACCGTTCCAGCGGCAGCGCGGCGGCGACTCCCTGCGGGCAGCCTGCATCATTGCCTACGCGCTACATCGGTTTCATCACCGCGAGATTCCCGTACAACACAACGCAGTGGACACAGGTGGCTCGACTCACCGGCGAGCGCCCAAACATTGCCCCATACTTTGTGTCGTTCGGCTTGCCCTTCAATGCCGGTCTCGCCTGTCACGTCGAGCGTCTTGGCGCGCTGCCGCTGCTCCAGATTAATCTGCGGCACACGTCCGTGGCAGCAATCGCCGACGGGGGATACCGTAATTATCTCACCCACTTCGCGGACGCGGTGAAAGGCATGAAGGCCAGAGTGGCCATCAGCGTCGGGCATGAGATGAACGGGAACTGGTATCCTTGGGGCTGGCATCATGTCCCCGCAGTTACCTTTGTCAAGGCTTGGCGGGTCATTCACGACTCGTTTGTCAGCGCAGGTGCCAAGAATGTGATCTGGGTGTGGACTGTGAATCGCCCTGGGTCCATATCGGCTAACCCGGCTCCCTGGTGGCCGGGAAATGCGTACGTGGACTGGGTTGGCATCGACTCCCACTATCTCCGTCCCACGGATACTTTCGCGAACGTCTATGGCACCACGATCAGTGCCATCCGCAAGTTCACCGCCTGCCCGGTCTTGATCGCCGAGACAGCGATCAGGCCGGGCGCCCACCAACCTGCCCAGCTAGCAGACCTGTTCCATGGTGCCTTCACCACTCCTGGCGTGCTCGGCTTCGTTTGGTTCAACCTGGTGTCACGCTATGACTTTAAGCTTCAGGGGCAAAACAAAACGCTCGCGGAGTTCCGCATCGAGGCGCACCGCTACCCAGCCTGATGCGGCTCTTGGTAAGTGCGGGTACCTCCCTCCGTGACCTTGACAAGCTGGCCCGCGACTGTGGCGCGTGGCGTGGCAGCAGTCGATCCGCGTTCGTCACGTTAGGCCTCGTCTTGGACACCGCTCAGAGCCTGCGCTGTCAACTTCGGCGACCGGTCCATCCACCCGGCTGACTGACGGCCAGAAACACGGTTGGAGGGATAGACCCCCGGATCCAGCGCCGGTACCTTATACCGAAGTGTGGAAAAACGGTGTCCAAGAAGCGGACATAGTGTCCACTTCCTCTCACAGGGAGCACGATGGAAAGACGTGGGGCAGGGCAAAGACTCAGGAAGCTTATTGCTCTGATAGG
>DATIOU010000215.1:0-2449 GCA_035472835.1 Streptosporangiaceae bacterium
GCGGGCGCGACCTCCTACCTGCTCAAAACCGCCCCGGCCGAGCACGTCATCGCCGCCATCCGCGCCGCCGCCGCCGGTACCGCAAGCCTCAGCCCCGAGCTGCTGACCCGGCTCACCCAGGCGCTGCGCCGGCCACCACCGCCGGACCCGCTACAGCCGCTCTCACCGCGCGAACGCGAAGTACTCCGGCTGATCGCGCGCGGTCACAGCAACCGGCAGATCGCCCGGGACCTGGCCATCGGCGAGCAGACCGTCAAGACCCACGTGCGCAACCTCCTCGCCAAACTCGGTCTGCAAGACCGCGTCCAGGCAGCGATCTTCGCCCTCCGCCACCAAGCCGATAGCTGGGAGCGCCGGCCGTAACCGAGCTGCGCGCCACATTCGCCGCCGCCATTTGACGTCGACACGAACGCGACCAGGGCCGGGCTAGGCTGCGTGGCCCGCGGCTGATCCAGTCGCTGGCTGTCCGCCCGTCGATCGCCTCCAGGTCGACCTGAATATTGTCCGCCGGAGCTGCTGAACGTGCCGAGGGTCGACTGGTCGACCGTCGCGGGTCGTCCGGCGCTGCCTGAAGAAAATGAGAGAATGGTGAGACGAGCGCCGGGACAAAATGGTGAGACACCGCGCATCATCCCAGGCCACGGCAGCGCGGGTGGACATCTTTTTTGAGAACCTACAATAGTTGTTAGCGCCATCTGCCCCCTCAGTATGCCCTTCAGGGTTGGTCCCCTTTGCGACGTGGTCGCCTTCTCGTGCGGCGTGCGATCAGGTTTAGATGAGCATTCGGCTTCGTACTTGGGCGAGCACGATCGTCTGCTGGCGGCGGACGAGCGGCTGCACCAGCGCTGCCGTGGTCGTCGACCGCCTCGGCCTGGGTTACTGCTGGTGTTTTAGCTAAGCCCTCGCCGGTGCTGCGACCCTAGGTGCCGAGGTACTTGAGCACGGCGAGCACCCGCCTGTGATCGGTGCCGGTGGGGGGCAGGTCCAGCTTGGCGAAGATGTTGGTGACGTATTTCTCCACCGCGCTGGGGCTGACCTGCAGCAGCTCGACGATCCCGCCGTTAGAGCGTCCCTCGGCCATCAGCCGCAGCACCTGCTGTTCACGCGGGGTCAGCCTGCTCATCGGGTCGTCCTTGCGGCGGACAAGCAGCTGTGCGACGACCTCGGGATCAAGCGCTGTGCCGCCTGCTGCCACGCGCCGGACCGCATCGAGGAAGTCGTCGACGTGCCCGACCCGGTCTTTCAGGAGGTATCCGACCGAGTTCGTGGCCTCCGACAGCAGGTCGGTCGCGTAGCTCTCCTCCACGTACTGGGACAGCACGAGGAGCCCGACGTCGGGATACTGGCAGCGGATCACGAGCGCGGCCTTGATGCCCTCATCGGTAAACCCTGGCGGCATTCTGACGTCGATCACGGCCAGATCCGGTTGATGTTCGGCAACTGCCTTAAGCAATTGCTCGGCGTCCGGTACGGCCGCGACCACCTCGAACTCGTCGTCTGAAAGCAGCCTGGTCAGCCCGTCCCTGAGCAGCACTGAATCCTCGGCGATCACGATTCGCATGGCAGCTCCGCGGTAATGACGGTCGGTCCGCCCGGCGGGCTGTCTATGGTTAGCGTGCCATCCACCGACGCCGCCCTTTGCATGAGGCCCCTGAGCCCACTGCCGCCGTCGGGGTCGCGGGCGCCGCCAGGCACTGCGCCGCCCAAGCCGTTGTCGGCAATGGCGATCCTCAGCAGGTCCCCGTCCCTGCCAACTGTTACCTCAGCCTGCGTCGCCTGCGCATGCTTGACCACGTTGGTAAGAGCCTCAGAGACGATGAAGTAAGCCACGGCCTCAACACTCGGCGCGGCCGGCTGCGGCATGTCCACACTGAGCCTGACCGGCAGCGGAGCACGCGCGGCAAGTCCAGACAACGCGGCGTCCAGGCCACGGTCGTTCAGCACCGCGGGATGCAGCCCGCGGATGAATTCCCGCACCTCCGACAGCGCCAGCAGCGCTTCGTCGTGCGCCTCGGCGATTACCTCCTTGACGGGTTCGGGCCCATTGCTGGCACGCGCCCTGGCCATGCCCAGGTTCATTGCCAGCCACACAAGCCGCTGCTGTGCGCCATCGTGCAAGTCGCGCTCGATCCTGCGGCGCTCCGCGTCAGTCGCTTCGACGATTGCAGCCCGGCTCATGGTGATCGACTCCAGCCGCAGCGCGAGTTCCTCGGTCTGGCTGGGCCCGAGCAGCGCCCTCGCCAGCGCCTCGTCGATGCGAGCCACATGCCGGGCGAGCCACGGCGCGGTCAACAGCAGAACGACGCTCCCAGCGAAGCTAACTGCGGCGGTCGCGGCCGATGGCGCGCCGACGATCAGGTAGGCGATGGCGAGTGCGGGCGCGAGCCAGCAGACGACCACCACGCCGGCGGCAGCGCCGATCCCGATGGACAGCAGGTGGAACGCGATC
>DATIOU010000216.1:0-55401 GCA_035472835.1 Streptosporangiaceae bacterium
CCGTCGGATTCGGGCAGCTGCTCGTTGGCGAGCAGTTCGGACTGGACCGAGATCTGCAGGCGCTGCTCCACCGGCTCGACCTCGTAGCTGATAGCAGCCACGGCCCGGTTGGTAAAGGACACCAGCCTGGTCGATGCGACCCGGACCGACCCGCCGGCGGGCGACACCCACTCGGCCTGTCGTGTCAGCAAGCCGGACCTGAAGTCAAGGATCCGTTCGTGCGACACGAGCTGGCCGTACCGTACGTCGAACGGTTCGTCGTCGACGAACAGCCGCATCAGCTTGCCGTTGACGACGTTAATGACCGTCTGGCCGGTCGTGGGTCGGCCGTAGACCTGTTCGGCAAACGGCAGCGGCCGGATCTCGTAGACGCCGTTGAGGTAGCTGCCAGGCAGCCCGTGCGGCTCGCCCTCGTCAAGGTTGCCGCGCCAGCCGACGTGGCCATTCGACAATGCAAATACCGACTCTGTCTGCGCAAGCCGATCGAGCCGCAGTTCCGACTCACGCAGCGACCACGGCTCGAGGCTGAACTCAGATTGCTTGATCATTGCTCCAGCTTACGAACGCAGCTGCCGCGGGGTGGTGCCGGTTCTGGTTGGCCGATGAGGGAGGATTGCTGGTCACCGGAGGATCGGGAAGGTTGGGGGGCGCGATGCGAGTGGCGCCGCCGTGAACGCCACGTTCTTCGCGCTCGCCTTCATCGCCGCGGCTAATCCCAAGCTGCTGGCGATCGACCTGCTGCTGATCGAGAACCGGCGGCCTCGGGCGATGTTCACGTGCCTCCTCGGGGCCGGCATCGCCACCGGGGTAGCAATAGGACTCATCGTTGTCTTCGCCATCCACCCGCGCAACTACCACAGCGAGCGCGAGGCGAGCGCTGGCCTAGACCTCGCACTGGGCCTGATCCTCCTGCTGATCGGCGGGCTGGTGATAACGGGCATGCTGGCGAGGATCTGGGCGCGCCGCGCGCAATCTCGCGGACGGTCCGAGAACAAGCGCAGGGCCGGCCTGGACTGGGCGCAGCGGGCACTCAGCGAGCCGCGGCTCGGCGTTGCCTTTGGCATCGGGTTCATCTGCGGCCTGCCCGGCGCCGCCTACCTCGCGGCGCTGCACAACCTGATCACCGGCAACTGGTCGACCCCCACTCAGGTCGCAGGCGTCTTCGTCTTCGTGATTGTCGCCTTCATCTTGATCATCGTTCCGTTTCTGCTTCTCGAACTCTGGCCAAGCGGGACGGCTACCTTGCTCAGGCGCACCCTCTCGTGGGCAACTAGCCACGCGATGGCGCTCATCGCGTGGATCTGCCTGCTCTTGGGCGTCTTCCTCACGATTAGCGGCGTCGTCCGATTGATGACCGCCTAAAACCGGCCCCGCGCGCCGGGTTCACCCGAACCGGATGATGCCCCGGGTGGCGGCGCTTCCTAGCGTGCTGCTAACAGGAGCACCAGCGGCTCGATGAGGAGGGCACATTCGTGAGCAATACACGTGGGCAGCCGACCGTCGGCCAGGAGTACGGCGCGGGCGCGTACCAGCAGCCAGCCGGCTACGGCGAACCGCGGTACGCCGAGCCCGCGCCAAGCGGCGGAGTTGTCGCGGGAACGGTACTGGCAGGCGTGCTGATGATGCTGGGCGGTGCCTGGGACTTCCTGGCCGGGCTCGCCGTGTCAATCAGGCACGGCTTCTTCGCACCGGTCAGCAACACCTACGCCTATCACTGGGACGTGCAAAGCTGGGGCTGGACGCAACTCGCTATCGGCGCCGTCATCTTCGCCGCCGGAGTATGCGTGCTGCTGGGCATGACGTGGGCCCGCGTCGTCGGCGTGATCCTGGCGTCGTTTAGCGCGATCGCTGCGTTTATGTTCCTGCCGTATTACCCGGTGTGGGCGATCATCATCGTCGCCATCGACGTGTACATCATCTGGGCGCTCGTCTCGGTCGGGCGCCGGCGGCGCGCGCGGATCTAGCGCACCGCGTAGCAAGGCGCGGACGCTGGCCGGCTGCTAGGCAGCAGGCCAGCGCTTCGTGTGTCCGGCAGTCCGACCTGGACGTCTCGGCTAAGCGTGTGCCATCCTCCCCGTAATGGCGCAAATCGCTTCATGAGAGGCCGGGCCGCGACGTGCAGATCATCGAACACGGGACCTGGCAGCTCGCGGCGACTGACGAAGACCTGCACCCGGTCGGCCCGGAGTTGCTGTGGAACGAGTCGTACTACTTCGACTTCGCCGCGCCGGACGGATCTGTCGGCGGCTACGTCCGGCTCGGGCTGTATCCAAACTGGGATCGCGCCTGGTACTGGGCGTGCGTCGTCAGGCCAGGCCAGCCCGCCTACGTGGTAGCTGACAACGTGGCCCCGCTGCCAGCGCCCGGCGGCACCGCAGTGCAGACAGCCGAGCTAATGGCGGCCCAGGAAATCGCCGAGCCACTCGCGGCCGCCAGGCTCACCCTCGACGCCACCGCAGCCGTCCTGGCGGAGCCCAGCGCGGCGTACTCAGGATCGGCCGCGGCCGAGCACATCCGCCTCGCGCTGGACCTCGAGTGGCGCACCGTGGGCGGTGTCTATCCGTACAAGGACCTGCCCCGGTACGAGATCCCCTGCCAGGTGACGGGGACAGTCCGGGTCGGCGATCAGGCGGTCACGATCTCCGGATGGGGCGAGCGGGACCACAGCTGGGGCGAGCGGGACTGGTGGCAGATCTCCTGGCTCTGGTCGTCGGGCCGGCTCGGCGACGGGACGGCCTTTCACGGTATGCAGGCGAATATCGGCTTCCCGGTCCCCTGGCCGTCCTTCGCCGTCACGCCCGACGGGAAGCTAAGCCACCTCGACGGGTTCGCCGCGGAAACTACTTTCCGCCCGGACGAATTTCCACGCCAGTCGAGGCTGCGCCTACCTGGCGCGCCCATGCTGGCGGTCCCGCTAGCGTTCGCGCCGGTGGCCATGACCTCCCCCGACGGCCGAGTCGCGCATTTCCCGCGGGCCCTATGCCGCTTCATCGCCGACGACGGCCGGACCGGATACGGCTGGACCGAGTGGAACCAGCCGCCGGGCTGGGCCGGTCATGGCTGGTCCTACCTCGCGCCCGCGGTCCAGTGACCAGCTCACCAGCGACCGGCGCGATCAGCGGCGGCGCGGACCTCACGGTGGAGTTTCTCAGCCGGGCGCTGGCCAGCCATCTCGGCGGGGCGTCGGTTGACGAGGTTGACTCAGAACGCGTCGGGACCGGGCAGGTGTCGGACACCTATCGGCTGCGGATGACATACGCCGGCGATGGCGAGAGTTTGCCCGCGACGCTCATCGCGAAGGTGCCAGCGGCTGACCAGACGAGCCGTGGCGCTGCCCGGGCGTTCCGCACTTATGAGATCGAGGCGAGCTTCTACGCGCAGATAGCGCCGGGGCTGCCGGTTGCGCTGCCCGAATGCTTCTACGCGGCGTACGACCCCGAGCCGGACGAGTACGTCGTGCTCCTGACGGATCTCGCGCCAGCGCAGCCCGGTGACCAGCTCACCGGTCTCAGCGCCGATCAGGCGGCAGCGGCGATCGGGGAACTGGCGGTACTACACGCGGCCGGGTGGGACAGCTCGGAGCTAGCAGCGCTCCCGTGGCTGAACAGGTCGAGCCCGGAGGCCTCAGCGCTGATGACAGCTGTCGTCACTGAGCTGTTCCCCGGCTTCCGCGACCGGTACGCCGGCCGGCTTGAGCCGGGCACGCTTGGGCTCATCGAGGATTTCGTCCCGCGTGCGGACCGCTACCTTGCCGACCGGAACGAACCGCGCACCATCGTGCACGGCGACTTCCGGGCCGACAACCTGCTGTTCGGCGGCGAGCGGCCGATCGTGCTCGACTGGCAGACCGCGAGCTTCGGCTCGGCCACCAGCGATCTGTCTTATTTTCTCGGCTCCAGCCTCCCTGTTCCCGTGCGGCAGGAGCACGAGCAGGCGCTCGTGCGGCTGTATCACTCGATCCTGGCCAGTCGCGGGGTGCCCCTCACATTCGCCGATTGCTGGGACGGCTACCGCCGCAACGCGTTCGCAGGCCTCGTCATGGACATCATCGCCGCGATGGTAGTGCAGCAGACCGCGCGCGGCGACGACATGTTCGCCGCGATGGCTAGCCGGCACGCCCGGCACGCAATCGATCTCGAGGCGCTGGCACTCGTCGCGGACTGAGGCAGACCGCTACCCCGGCGAGCCCGCTGCGTCATGCCGGGCGGCGTGGCGGCCGGCCCGGCGGCCGAAAAACGACCCCTCGCCGAGTTGCGTGCCGCTGCTGTACCCCTTGCCATCTTGCGCGATGTTTGACGCGCACGCCCCGGCCGCGTACAGGCCGGGCACGACCGTCCCGTCGGCGCGCTGCACCTGCCCGTCGAGTGTGCACCGCAGGCCGCCAAGCGTGAAGCCCGCGTACATGGCCTTGCCCAGGGTCAGGTCGAACGCGCCCCACGGGCTGTGATCCTGCGGCGCCAGCCAGTCGGGATGCTTACGGAACTCCGTATCTGCGCCAGCGGCCGCGTCGGCGTTGTAGCGCGCAAGCGTCGCGACGAGGTTGCCGGCCGGGATGCCGAGACCGGCCTCCATCTCCGCGACGCTCTCCCAGCCATCGATGAACGGGACGAGGGGAAACTCCGGGTATTCCAGGTGCGCGCTGTCGACGATCAGGTAGGCCGCGCTGCCCGGCTGCTCGAGGACGAACCCGGACGTGCGCGAGTGGTAGCTATCCTCGGCGACGAACCGCCGGCCGGCGCGGTTGACGATGATCCCGGTCAGGAGCTTGGCCGGCGGATAGCACGGCGCAGTGATAAACGCCTGGTCCATGTGCAGCGCCTGGCCGCCGGCCGACTCGCCGAGCCGGATTCCCAGGCCGTCGTCGTACGTGCTGCCCAGCACGAACGGCTTTTCGGCCAGTTCCGGCGTGTGCCGGGCGACCATTTCGGTGTTCATGACGAATCCGCCTGTCGCGAGGATGACGCTGCGAGCGAGGATTTCGCCGGTCGCGTCGAACGAGCGCCACCGAACTCCGACCACCTGGCCGGCTTCGGTGATCAGCCCAGTGACGCCGGTCTCGTATCGGACCTCCGCGCCGAGCTCAGCCGCGCGGCACACCAGCAGGTCGATGACTAGCTTTGCGCCCCGAGTATCGCCCGGAACGGGGACCTTGTGGCCTCGCGGTGCCGGAACCGCGAGCTCGCGAAACGGCCACACCTTCTCGTTCCCTGTGTACATCAGGCCTTGGGTACCGGGCTGGATGACGGCCTTTTCCGGGTAGTAGCTGCGCTCGAACTGGAACCCCAGGCCCTCGAGCCAATCGCAGTGGGCGGCGCTGCCGTCGGCATATGCCCGGATCTTGTCCGGCTCGGGCTCGGGCGTGACGGCCATCAGGTAGGCATACATCTCGTCGGGACTGTCGTCGTGACCGGTCGCGCGCTGGACGACGGTGCCGCCACCAAGATAAAAGTGCCCGCCCGCCATCGCTGTCGTACCGCCGGCCGCCGCGGCCCGCTCCAGGACCAGCACCGAGGCACCCGCCGCGGCGGCCTCGACCGCGGCGCATCCGCCGGCGATGCCGAATCCGGCCACGAGGACGTCGACGTGATCAGCCACCACGACCCCGTTCCCGGTCCCTTATACAGAGCGTCCACCGTAGTGCGGAACCGGCCGGATATGCCAGAGTCTGGCGCCCTAGGCGCCAGACTCCGGTGACGGTGCTAGGACATGCCGCTCAGCTTGCCGCGTAGGCCGGCCTCGATTCGGTCGCCTAGATGCTTGTCCACGTTGCGCCAGTACTCGACAGCGCGCTCAAGTACCGATTTGGTCACGCCGTCCAGCAGGTGGCCGACGATGTTGTTCACCAGGCGCGTGCGGGCAGCGTCGTCAAGCACGTCGCGCACCATGGCGCCGGCCTGGCCCCAGTCGTCGTCCTCGGCGTGCAGGGTGTACGCCGTGCGCATGATCTCGCCGTCCGAGT
The DNA here is from genome assembly GCA_035472835.1 of Streptosporangiaceae bacterium. Classification (GTDB taxonomy): domain Bacteria; phylum Actinomycetota; class Actinomycetes; order Streptosporangiales; family Streptosporangiaceae; genus JAJYUU01. The sequence continues at coordinate 5,960 of DATIOU010000216.1, forward strand.
GCCAGCCGACGGCCTCGTAGTGCTCGGAATCGGCGACCGGACCGCCCTTGGAGTTCGGCGCGTACACCGGGTCGGAGGCGTTGCGAACCCGCATGGCGCCGTCCTTGCTATAACTGTGGACAGGTGCCCTGGGCGAGTTCACCGGGATCTGCTTGTAGTTGACCCCGAGGCGGGCGCGGTGCGCGTCGGCGTAGGAGAACCCGCGAGCAAGCAGCATCTTGTCCGGGCTGAGCGCGATGCCTGGCACAAGGTTGTTTACTTCGAACGCGGCCTGCTCCATCTCGGTGTGGTAATCGGTCACGTTCCGGTCTAGCGTCAGCCGTCCGACCTCGATCAGCGGGTAGTCGCTGTGAGGCCACACCTTCGTCAGATCGAACGGGTTGAACCTGTACGTCTTCGCCGCCTCAAACGGCATGATCTGCATCTTCAGCGTCCAGGTCGGGTAAGCGCCGCGCTTGATCGCCTCGTACAAGTCACGCTGGTGGTAGTCACCGTCTGCGGCAGCGAGCCGGTCGGCCTCCTCCTGGGTGAGGAAGTCGATACCCTGGTCGGTCTTGAAGTGGTATTTCACCCAGAACTTCTCGCCCGCCGCGTTGTACCACATGTACGTGTGCGAGCCGTAGCCATTCATGTTGCGCCAGGTCTTCGGGATGCCGCGGTCGCCCATCAGCCAGGTCACCTGGTGCGCGGACTCGGGCGAGAGCGTCCAGAAGTCCCACTGCATGTCGTGGTCACGCAGGTTGTTGTCCAGGCGCCGCTTCTGGGAGCGGATGAAATGCTGGAACTTCATCGGATCGCGCATGAAGAAGATAGGCGTGTTATTGCCCACCATGTCGTAGTTGCCGTGCGATGTGTAGAACTTGAGCGCGAAGCCGCGCGGGTCGCGCCACGTGTCCGGGCTGCCGCGTTCCCCGGCGACCGTGGAGAACCGGATCAGTGTGTCGGTCTTCGTGCCCTGCTGGAACACGGCGGCCTTGGTGTATGCGCTCACATCGTTCGTGACCTCGAAGCGGCCGAATGCGCCGCCCCCCTTGGCGTGCGGCTGCCGCTCCGGGATGCGCTCCCGGTTGAAGTTCGCCATCTGCTCGAGGAGGTAGTGATCCTGGAGCAGAACTGGACCGTCGGGACCGACGGTCAGCGAGTATTCATCGCTTTCAACCGGCGCGCCGGCGTCGGTGGTAGTGAACGGGGCGTTCTGTTGCGTCACTGACCTTGACCTCCTCATCGCGCGTTTGCGTGGCGAAATGCGGTTGGCAGGCTTGCTCGCCGCCGAGCCATAGGCACCCCGCTGCGTTACCCCGGCGGCGGGAGGCCCCGATGCACGTCGTTATCCCCAGGACCCGGTCAATCATCGCGGCACACGTCTATGAGCGTGGGCGCCTGGCTGTCGCGAATACCACGTTTGCCTGCAACGTCGTTATATCGAGTTCCCGCAGCCTGGCCAGCGTGGCCTCGCGCAAGCGGTCGCGCTTGTCGGCCGTGAGCGCGTCGGTGGTCGCGCGGTAACCCGAGCCCAGGACGATGTCCCAGAAGCTGTCCGGGCTGTCGACGTGGTGTTCCGCGGTGACCGCTTCGGCTTCAGCGCCGGTCACTTGGGCGGTCGCGAGCAGATCGGTCAGCGCCTGCGGCGTGGTGATCTGATCCCAGGGGCTGAAGGATCTGACGAGCGAGGGCTCAATCTCCCCGACGCTGGCCCAGAAGTGGCTATTTGCTGGCTCCATGAAGCCTGGCCCCCAGGTGGTGACCGCCAGGACACCGCCGGGGCGGACGAGTCGCCACATCTCGCGGGCGAACGCCCGCATGTCGAGCGCGAAGAAGATACCGAATACGCAGAGAACCGCGTCAAACCGTCCCGATCGCAGGCCGGTCTGCGTGGCGTCGCCGTAGCGGAACTCAAGGCCGGACAGGCCCTCGCGCGCGGCTCGCGCGCGAGCCCGCTGCAGCAACGGCTCCGCGACGTCGATGCCGAGCACTGATCCGGTCGGCCCGGCCGCGCGCGCAGCGGGGATTGCAGATGCGCCAGCGCCGCAGCACAGGTCGAGCACGTTCGCGCCCGTGGGCAGCGTCAGCCTGCCGACAGTCGCGCTACCGAATCGGTCCCAGAAGCTCAGCGCCGCTAGGTTGTAGTGATCAGCTGCGGCTCCGTAGACGCGCGAGGCTCGGCCCGCATCGTCGCCTAACGCCTGTTCGTCCGCCATGGTCGCCTGCTATCACCAGGTCCGTCCGCGCTTGGGCGGTCAGCGGTCAGGATAACGCTCACGGCCGGAGGCTGCGGTGGTTACTCAGGCGGCGCGGCCGACGAGCCCCATGGTCGCTGCCGGCGGCGTGTCCTCTGGCAAGCCGCCGAGAACATCCCGGGCCCACCGCATCCGCTCGGTGGCGGCCTCGGGGTGGTCGCCGAACTCCTGGGCCATCCGGCAGGCGCAGCCGCTAGAGCCGAGAGCGCGCACCGTCTGGCTTATGGCCTCGGTGACGGTCGTCGCGGTCAGGACGTCTGATCGCTGAAGGGCCGAAGCGAACAGCGCCTCACAGCGCTCGTCGTTGATGGTCAGCCCGGTCATCGCGATCCTTCCGTTTACGGACAAATGCCTTGCCTACGTGGCGTCTCTGAGCGATGAGCACATGCTGGGTTTAACGTCATCGCGGGTGCCAGAGCATCCCGGCCCAGCCAGGAAAGTTACTCACACGTAGGACGCGAACACGTTGCGCTGCGTTGCGTGATCCGGGTCACTTCCGCGGACCGGTGCCCGGCCCGTCCGACCCTGGCGGCGGCCGTGACCAGCCGGTTATGCAGCCCCTAGCCCGAGCAGGAGGCCGCCGTCGGCGACAGCTGGCGAACTGGTCAGGAAGATCACGACCCCATCGGTCGGAGCTCCTGGAGCGTATCTGGATCAGCTAGCGACGTAGCGGCTAGCGCTTGGCTGAGCCGGCGAGCGACCGCTCTAGCCAGGAGCGGAGGGCGGGCGCCGGTAGCGCGCCGACTTGCGTGGCGCTCACCTTGCCGCCCTCGAGCAGGAGCAGCGTGGGGATCGACTGGACGCCGAAGCGCCGCTGCAATCGCGGCGCGGTGTCCACGTTGACCTTCACGAGCTTGATCCGGCCGGCGAACTCGGCCGCGAGGTCCGCCAGGGCCGGGCTCACCATGCGGCATGGTCCGCACCACGGCGCCCACAAGTCGACAATGACCGGAACCGATGCCTCGTCCGCGACTTCCGTGAAGGTGTCATCCCCGGCGTCGACGATCCACGGCAGCGGCTGGTGACAGTTGCCGCATCGGGGCGTGCCGGCTGCGGCAGACGGCACGCGGTTCTTCCTGCTGCAGTTCGGGCACGTCATCAATGTGCTCTCGGCCATCGCGGCTTCGCCTCACGTCGGGTTCTGATAGCTGACCGTCAGTTCCGAGTCTGTCAAATCGACCCCGACGATGGCACCGTCGTGGACGTCGCCCGCGAGCAATGCGCGTCCGATCTTCGTCTCTACCTCCCGTGCGATGAACCGGCCACGAGGTGCTCGACCGAGACGTACTCGTCCTTGAGCCGGTCAGCCTCCTGCGCGGCGTCATCAAGTAGGCGGGACAGCTGCTGCGTGACGGCCACCTGACCCGGCGGGACGCCAGGTCCGCTGACGCGCGGACGCCGCTCAAGGTCGACCTCGAGTTCCTTGCGCAGCTGGCCCGCGTCGGCGTTCACCTGCGTCAGCAGGCGGGGCACGACGCCGTCGGCCTGGTCGATCAGGGACGGCAGCAGGTGCGCGGTGTCTACCTCGGGATGTCCGAAGCGCAGCGCCTTAGTCTGCGCGTCATGGAGCGCCTCCGAGGACTTCTGAGTGAGCCGGTTCGGGTCCATCACTGCCCTCCTAGCCGCTGGCGGCGCCGCATGGCTGCCTCGAGCACCGCGATCCGGTCGAGCAGATCGATGACAAGGCCGGTCGCCGCGTAGTTGAGCGCGAAGCCGGCGCGCAGCCGCTGGATGCGCCCGACCTGGGCCAGCTGGCTCCGGGTGAACCAGAGGCGGCCGGTCGAGTCCGGCGTGGCGTCAAGCACGCCCAGCGCGACGAGCCGGCGGACGAGGTCGGGGTGCAGACCGGCCAACTCGGCGAACTCGTCGAGGTCAAGCCGCGCGACGCGGATCAACGCGTAGGTCAATGGCGTCTCCTGGGGTCGAAGTCCGTGGTGGCGGCTAGCTGCTCGAACAGCTCGCGCTCAGCGTCGGTGAGCCTGGCCGGCACCATGATCCGGACGTCGGCGTACAGGTCGCCGGGCTGGCCTCGTGGATTGGGCATGCCGCGCCCGCGCAGCCGCAACCGCCTGCCGCTGGACGTGCCCGCGGGGACCGTGACCTTCGCTTCACCGTCGGGCGTCGGGACGGCGGCGGAAGCGCCGAGTGCAGCGTCCCATGGCGCGAGCCGCAGCTCGACGTGGATATCGCGGCCTTCCAGGCGGAAGATCTGATCTGGCCGGATCTTGACAGTGAGGTACAGGTCGCCGGCCTCGGCCCCGTGGCTGCCGCGGCCGCCCTGACCAGCGAGCCGAATGCGCTGCCCGTCGATGACGCCAGGCGGAATCGTGACATCCAGCGTGCGCCGCGTGCTGGCGGAGCCGATCGTCAGTGACCGGTGGCCGCCGCGATACGCCTCCTCGACCGTCAGTTCTATGTCGGCGACCTGGTCGGCGCCTGGAACCGCGCCGAAGTCCCGGGCAGACCGGCCGCCGAACAAGCCGCCAAACAGCTCGTCGAGGTCGATATCCTCGCCCCCGCCGAACCCGAAGCGCGTGCCGCTGGCTTGACCAGGACCCGCGCCAGCCCGGCTCCGGGCACCAGCGCCCGTGCGACCCCGAGCCCGGCGCCACGTCTCCGGGTCAACGTCCTCGGGCACCTGTCGGAAGTCCGGCCCGAACGCGTTGTAGCGCCGCCGTGTCTGCGGATCGGATAGCACGTTGTAAGCCTCGGAGATGTTCTTGAAGCGATCTTCCGCGCCTGGGTCAGCGTTCACGTCGGGATGGTTCTCGCGCGCGAGCCGGCGGTACGCCGACTGGATCTCGTCTTGGCTGGCAGTCCTCGGGAGGCCCAGGATCTGGTAGAAATCCCGGTCCGCCATCAGTCCGCCTTGGCGACGACTACCTGGGCTGGCCGAAGCTGACGGACGTCCTCTCCGTAGGCGGGCAGGACGACTTCAACGACCGAGCCGGCCGGTGCGTCCGGATCCGACCTGGTCGCGATGGCCTCGTGCCTGGCCGGATCGAACTCTGCACCGACGTCATCGCGCCGCGGGAAGCCGAGCCTGGCGAGCACCGACACAGCCTGATCGCGGACCGACTTGACCCCCTCGATGATCGAGCCAGGGTCAGCTTGCGCGTGCGCCAGCGCTCGCTCGAGGTTGTCGACGACCGGGAGCCACTGCGCGGCCTCCCGTGCTGTCGCTTCCGCCTCGGCGTTCCGCACCTGCGCCGCGCACCTCTTGCGCAGGTTGTCCAGATCCGCGAGCGCGCGCAGTCGCAGATCCTCGAGCTCGGCGATCCGGGCGGTCAGGTCTCCGAGTGCTGGCTGCTGGGCGCCGTTGCTCGCGGCGCCAGTCCCGCTGTCCGCCGGGGTTGCATCGGGCTCGAGGTGGCGGCCCGGCTCACTCATTGGTCGTGAACTCGGCGTCGATCACGTCGTCATCGCCGCCCTGGTCGCGCTCGCCACCGCCGGACGCGGTGCCCTGCCCGGCTGGCTGACCCTGCCTTGCTGCGGCGAGGCTCTGGTAGGCCTGCTGGACCTCGGCGATCATAGGCTGAAGCCGGTCGAGCGGCGCCTCATCCTTGAGCGCCTGTCGCGCCTCCGCGACCAGATTGTCGGCGCGAGCCCGCTCATGCACCGGGACCGCATCGCCGCTCTCGGACAGCAGGTTCTCAACCTGATACGTGGCTGCATCGAGGGCGTTGCGGGCGTCAGTCAGCTCGCGGATCCGGCGATCTTCGTCGCGGTGCCGCTCGGAGTCCGCCACCATTCGCTCGATCTCGGACTGGTCCAGGTTGGAGGACTCGCTGATAGTTATCCGCTGCTCGGTGCCGGTGTCCTTGTCGCGCGCGGACACATTCAGGATCCCGTTGGCGTCGATGTCGTACGTGACCTCGATCTGCGGCATTCCCCGCGGGGCCGGCCTGATGCTCTCCAGCCGGAAGCGACCGAGAACCCGGTTGTTCGCGGCCCGTTCGCGCTCGCCCTGCAGCACCACGATGTCAACTGCCGACTGGTTGTCCTCGGCGGTGCTGAAGACCTCCGTGCGGCGCGCCGGGATCGTGGTGTTCCGCTCGATGACCTTGGTCATCAGGCCGCCGAGTGTCTCGATGCCGAGCGAGAGTGGTGTGACGTCGAGCAGCAGGACGTCTTTAACCTCGCCCTTGAGCACGGCAGCCTGGACGGCCGCGCCGAGCGCGACGACTTCGTCCGGATTGACCGTCATGTTCGGGTCCTTGCCGCCGGTCAGCCGCCGGACCTGGCTCTGCACGGCCGGCATCCGCGTTGCACCGCCGACGAGAATGACCTCGTCGATGTCGTTCTCGGTCAGCTTGGCGTCGCTGAGCGCTTGCTTGACCGGCCCGACGGTGCGTTCCACCAAGTCGGCCGTGATCTGCTCGAACGTCGAGCGCATGACCGTGGTGTTCAGGTGCTTAGGCCCGGACGCGTCGGCAGTGATGAACGGCAGGCTCACGGTCGTCTGCGTCACCGAGGACAGCTCGACCTTCGCCTTCTCTGCCGCTTCGAACAGCCGCTGGAGCGCTTGGGGATCGGCCCGCAGGTCGATGCCGTTGTCCCGCTGGAACTCATCGGCCAGGTAGTCAACGAGCCGCCGGTCGAAGTCGTCGCCGCCGAGATGCGTGTCTCCAGCGGTCGCGCGGACCTCGACCACACCATCGCCTATGTCCAGCAGGCTGACGTCAAACGTGCCGCCGCCAAGGTCGAATACCAGAACCGTCTCGCTCTGCTTCTTGTCGAGGCCATAGGCGAGCGCCGCAGCTGTCGGCTCGTTGATGATCCGCAAGACCTCGAGGCCGGCGATGCGTCCAGCGTCCTTGGTTGCCTGCCGCTGGGCGTCGTTGAAGTAGGCGGGCACGGTGACGACCGCCTCGGTTACCTTCTCGCCCAGGAACTTAGCCGCGTCCTCGGCCAGCTTCCGCATCACAAGCGCCGAAATCTCCTCCGGCGCGTAGAGCCGGCCGTTGACGCTGAACCGCGCCGCCCCGTCGGGACCTGGAACGACGTCGTAGGAGACGGCGTGGATCTCGCTCTCGACCTCGTCGTACTTCCGCCCGATGAAGCGTTTCGCCGAATAAATGGTCCCCTTGGGGTTCAAGATCGCCTGGCGCCTCGCGAGCTGGCCCACGAGCCGCTCGCCTTGAGGGGTGAAAGCGACAACTGACGGAGTCGTCCGGGATCCCTCGGCGTTGGGAATCACCGTGGGTTGACCGTTCTCCGTCACGGCGATCACCGAGTTGGTCGTGCCGAGATCTATGCCCACTGCCCTTGCCATGGCCGTTCCTCCCCCGCTCCCCGCCCTTACGTCATGGGCCTTAATATCCCCTGGCAAGGAGCGTCCGGAACTCGAACTCGCAGGTGCGCCTACGGCATCAGCTTGCCGCCGCAGCCGGGCATCCACATCCTTAGAACAGCTAGTACGCGCTGGTCGGCGACCCGAACAGGCTCGGAGTCGGCCCGGGAGACTAGTCACACTGGTGAAGTGCGCAGCTTCCATAGCGGAGAGGCTGGGAGCATGCCTCGCGCGAAGGAGGGACCTATGCCGACACCTGTGCGAGTTGTAGGTCTGGGCGGGTCGCTCCGGCATGAGTCGACCAGCCGGACCGCGCTGCGGACAGCACTCGACGGCGTGCAGGCGGCCGGTGCGCAGCCGCGCCTGATCTGGATTCGGGATCTAGACCTGCCCATGTACTCGCCTGAGCACGTCGTGCCGCCCTCGGCTCGCGAGCTCGCCGAGATGGTGTACTCGTCCGACGCGCTGATCTGGAGCTCTCCTACCTACCACGGCTCCGTCAGCGGGTCGTTCAAGAACGCCCTTGACTGGCTCATTCTGCTCGCTGAGCGGGACCCGCCGTACCTCACGAACAAGCCGATCGGCCTGGTGGCGACGGCCGGTGGCGTGCAGGGCCTGCAGTCGGTCAACTCGATGGACTTCATCGCCCGGGCCCTGCGCGGCTGGAGCGTGCCGCTGGTGCTGCCCGTGGCGCAGTCCTGGCAGACCTTCGATGCTGGCGGACGGCTCATCGATGACATGGTGGCTGGGCAGCTTCGGGAGCTCGGTGCAGAGGTCGTGCGGGCAGCCCGGCAGTTTCAGGCCGAAGGCACTTGTGACTACGCCGACAACGCCCAGTTCGCACCGAACGGCCACGTGCGCCCCGCCGGCGCTGGAGCCGAGCTGTGACCGTGAGCTGCAAGAAGCCCTACCCAGCAGAGCCCCTACCCAGCAGAGCCCTTACCCAGCAGGAGCTGCCTGCTCGGCGGCCAGCCGCGCAAGCTCGACGCGGGACGCCACGCCGAGCTTCCAGAAGATATGGCGCAGGTGAAAGGCGACAGTATGCGTGCTAAGGAAGACCTGGCTCGCTACCTGGCGGTTGCTGAGGCCCGAAGCCACCAGGTCGGCGATCCGCAGCTCCGTGTCCGTCAGGCTGTCCCAGCCAAATGCCGGGCGCGCCGTGCGCTTCCAGTGGCGCAGCCTCACTCCGGCGGTGCGCAGCTCGGCGCGGACTCGAGCCATCGCTGGGCCGTTGCCAAGACGTTCGTACAGGTCGTAGGCCAGCCGCAGCCGACCCAGCGCGTTATCGTGGCGGCCGTCACCGGCCCAGGCCAGGCCGGCATCCTCGAGGGCGCCCGCGCGGGCACGGGGATTGTGGTAGCGGTCAGCCACCGCGTCCAGCAGAGCCGTGTCACGCTCGACCAGGCCGCGGACGTGCAGAGCGGCAGTGCATACCGCCTGGTCCGATGGGCGGCTTTTGGCCAGGCTCTGCGTCGATTGTGCCAACTGCGCCGCTTTCGCGGCATCTCCGCGTGCCAGGACGCCACGGACGAGCAGCACCGCTGCCTCGCCATCCGCCGCCGCCGCAGGATTGAACAAGATCACGCGAAGGTGCTCTTCGAGGTCGCGTACGTATGCAGGTTCGGAAAGGCTGACAGCCATCGCGCTGGCCTCCCTGATCCGGTCCACGGTCGCTACCTAGCGTCGGTCATCTGGGCACGGATGGCACCATCCGCGCCGGACCAACTAGCTGTCCCGGCAGGACAGGACGGCGCGACCCGCTGGTCAGGAGCGCTGCTTCAGGTTAACTTGCGTCAGCCCTGGCGCAGCGCCCGCAACGTGTGCCAGGCGCGCGTCGCTAGCTGCAAATTGAACTGGTTGTCCGGTACGCCGAGGTCAAAGCCCGACACTTCGCGAATGCGCCGAAGGCGGTATTTCAGCGTGCTGCGATGCACCGAGAGCGCGGCCGCCGAGGTGTCATAGCTTCCGCCGCTTTCGAGATACTCGCTGAGGGTTGTCACGAGCTGCGCGCCATGCACGGTGTCGTAATCCAGCAACGCCCCAAGCCAGTCGCGGACGAAAGTCTCCATCGCCGACATGTCGGTCTCGGCGCCAAGAACCTGATAGACCCCGAGGTCGTCGAAGATCGTTACCTGCTCGACGCCGCCGACAGCTCTCTGAATGCGCAGGGCGAACTGGGATTCGCGGTAGGAGCGCGGAAAATCGGTGATGCCTTCACACCGTCCGCCGACGCCCATCGCGCAGCTCGCGCCCCGCAGTTCGGCCACGACGCCTGCATGGAACCGCTGCCATGGCGCGTCCGTTTCGGCCAGCAGAATGACATCATTAGGGCCAGCCGCGAGCAGCGACCCGGCCCGCGCCGCAGCGGCGGCCCTGGTGACGGCGTGCAGGAAGACACTGACTTCGTCGGTGGCGCGAGCGGCGCATTCGAGCGCGACAACCCGATGCGGACGGCTCAGGTCATAGCTGAGCGCCTGCGCCCGGCCGAGTACATTGGGTCCGCACTGTCCGGCAACGAGGTCGAGGACCAGATTGGTGCGTGCGCGCGCCTGCGACTCACCCAGGTTTTGCGCACGAGCCGCTTCCATGGACAGTACGGCAGCGGCGTATTCGATCGCCATGCGCTCGTATTCTCCGGCGCTGCCGGCTGGATCCGCGAGCTTGACGATTCCGGCCGGAGTGCCAGCCAGCAGCGCGACCGACACGAGGCACCCCGCTGCGCGAATCGGGCCGCGGGCCGCGGCCGCTTGTCGTAGCACCTCGACGTGATGGTCTGGCAGGACACCGGGAAGCCCGGCCGGTCCGGCCCGCGCCATGAGATTGCCGCCGGCGTCTTCGACGGCTGCAGCGCGACCGGTCAGTGCGTAGACGGCCGTCGCGAGGCCCTCATGCCCCTCGCCCCGCAGCGCCACCTGGGTCAGCCTGTCGTGAATCTCCGCCCGGTGGCGCAGCGCCAGGTTGTCAGCCCGCAGTTCGGCGGCCGTCGCCCCTTGACGAGTGCGGTCGCCTGCGTCCTCGAGCGCGGCGGCAGCGGCCCGGGCCAGCGCCTGGATCTCGGCACGGTTGCTCTCGGTCGGCTCAGTTGCGGCCCCGACGACAAGGCAACCGGCGCAGCGGCCCGGAATCCCGAATGCCCAAGCCCACGGCAGGCCCATCACCGCCACCTGCTTGCCTTCCTCGCAGCCGATCGCGCTGTCGACGTCAGCGCGATCGGCACCGCGGCCGCGGTGCCCTACGTCCTGCCAGTTCCCGCCGAGCATGATGCCGACAGTTACACAAGGCGCGAGCGCCTCGGCGGCGTCCGACACCAGCGCCACGATGTGCGCGGTCCGGTCATGGTCAGTCGGCAGCAGTGACCGGGCGACCAGCCTTCGCAGCGCCGATAGCTGCTCGCCTGCGGACCTGGTGGTGTCGGTCATGGCGTGAGTCGCGGCAGGGGCACCGGAACGGCGCCATGGCGGGTCGTCGCTTTGGCGCGTCGCCGGCGTTTGAAGCCCTGCCCAGCGGCGGAGTTCTTAACCCGAGCTCGCGGCTGACCCGAGCCCGCGGCTGACCTGGCCGGCGGCTGACCTGGCCGGCGGCTGACCTGACCGGCGGCTGACCTGACCGGCGGAAAACAGGGAAAGGCTAAGAACCGCGGCGTTGCCGTCGATATGTCGTAGCTAGATCCCCAGTACCACTGCGTGGCGTCCGATCCGGGAACCACGTGCGCGTAACCCGTCGGGTCCGCGATCCACCACCGGACCTGAGCGCGCATCGCCGCGGGCAGGCCAGCGACCTCGGACTGCGCGGCTGGCCATTCACCGATCGTCGTATAGATGATTGCCAGTGCGCCCGGGTGGGCGGTGAGCCGCTGCGTCACCCAGCCGGGCACAGCCGCCGGTGACACGCAGCCCGGCTCGACATCAAGGACATCCGCACCGGGATCCGTCCCCACGACGTCGATCCACACGACGGGTCCGCGCCCGGCAAGCTCCGCTGGCTGGGCGGGCCTGCCGCCGGTGGCGTATGCAGCGACAACCTGGCCCTTGGGCAGCGCGCTGGGCACGACGGAGTCATACACGAGGAACGGGTGCGTCGGGGCCGGCTTTCCCGCGATCTGCCCGGCGGGCGGAGGGCTCGCGGCTGGCGTAGCCGTGGCCCTGACCTGCGGCGTCGCGTGCACGCCCGGATGCGCCACCCGCGAGGGCGTGACCCGCGAGGGCGCAGGCTGGCGAGCAGCGCCTTTTACGGCGGGCTGCCTCGATGGCCTCGCCGCTGCCGTGTGGCCGCGGTCCGGGGACGTGGCGGCAGCCGCGAGCCCATGGGCGGCGTTCGTCCCGCCAGCGGGCCCGGCCGAGGCGAGTGCCACTCCAGCCGACACCGCGCCGGCCGCCGCGGCGGTCGCGGCCGCCACGGCCAGTGTGATGCGGGCTGGCGCCGGCCGGCCTTGACCGCTGTGGCGGCGATGCTTCGGGCGGCGGTGCTTGGGGGAGTGACGGTGAGCAGGCACGGCAGGCGGTGGTCGGGCGCCGGGGCGCTGAGCTGTGACCCAGGATGACCGCTGCCGACGGCGGGAACAGCCGGCGAGGCCAGTACGCGGATGCGACGCGGATCAGGGCGACGCGTCGCCGGGGGCGACAATCTCACGCCTAGGTACTGTCGGTTACTGACAGTTCACACCTAAAATCGGTCAGGCATACTGAAAACACGTGAATACCGCAGTATGACCTTCCTCACAACAGTCCGGGAACGCCGTCCGAAAACAGACAGTCGGGCGGCATCCCGCCAGTCGGCGGACACCGTCGAAGCCCGGCGACGGCGAGGGCACCCGGCATCAGTAGGCTGGGTTGATGTCTGAGAACCAGCATGAGTCAGCTGACCTCGAGGACTACGAGGTCGAAGACACGACCGACACGCTGGACGGCGATCCGGGTGACGACCCGCTAGACCGAGGCGTTATTCCGCCCCAGCACTGGACCTCGGCGAGTCGCTTCGGCACCACCGGCGCCGAGCAAGAAGACGGTGAATCCCTCGATCAGCTGCTGGCCGAGGAACAGCCGGACTTCGATGCCGAGCCGGACGAGGAGCGGCTGGAAGACATCGCGGGCGATCCCGACGCAGCGGACGAAGATGTCGACGGCCTGCTGCTGGACGACGGTCCCGACCCGCGAGCGGGCCGGCTCCTGGCCGAGGACGAGGGCTCGGAGCCCGTGGCGGAACCTGACCTGGTCGCTCGCGACACGGGCATCGATGGCGGCGCCGCCACGGCCGAAGAGGCCGCAGTCCACGTAGTGGACTCCGACGACTACGACATCCGATCGGAGTGATCGGCGAGCGGCGCCGACTGTGATCCGCGCAAGCGAGATGCCCGGGATTGCCAGCAGGATGAGGCCCGCGATGACGCTCAGGATGCCCATGGCCATTCGCCACCCGCGGCCGGGCATCTCCCGATAGGACAGGGCGGTGAACAGCTCGATCACGCCGTTGACGGCGCGGTTCTGTCGCCCCGCCGCTGGCGGGCTGCCAGGTGGTGGGCCAGCCGGCGGCCAGACCAGTGCCGATACTGTGCCACCCTTGATCAATGTCCGCTCAGCCGTTGCCGGGAATCCTGGCAAGCCTGGCCCCGGTGCTCGATCACTACGGCTACGTGGCCGTGGGCGGATTCATCTTGCTCGAGGACTTCGGCATCCCGGTGCCGGGCGAGACGATCCTGATCGCCGCCGCCGTCTACGCAGGCTCCGGCCGGCTGAGCATCATCGCGGTCGGGCTCATCGCCCTGCTGGCGGCGATCATCGGCGACAACATCGGCTATGTAATCGGCTATTTCGGCGGCCGCAGGCTGGTGCTGCGATTCGGCAAGTACGTGGGTCTGACCAGCGAACGGATGGATAAGGCCGAGCGATTCTTCGATCGCTACGGCGGCGCCGTCGTGGCCGGAGCTCGGTTCGTCGAAGGCCTGCGCCAGGCGAACGGGATCGTCGCTGGCACTATCCGCATGCACTGGCTGAAGTTCCTGGCGTTCAACGCGCTCGGGGCCGCCCTCTGGGTCGGCGTCTGGGCGTCGATCGGCTACCTGGCCGGGGGCCACATCACCGCGATCTACAACACGATCACGCGATACTCCCTGTACTTCCTTATCGCGCTCGCGGTAGCGGCGGCGGCTTTGATAATCCGGTCGGTCATACGGCGCCGGCGACGTGCGGCCGACAAGGCCACGCACGCCAGGCAGTTATCGGCCGCAGGCGGCTGACCGTCCTGGCCCGGCCGGTCGGCGGGGTCTGCCAACTCCCGAACCTTGTTACCATTGCATGACATTTGCAGGCAGAAGCCAAGGACCAGTCGTGCCGCACAGCCCGGTGGCTGTCTCGGTGCAAAGGTCTAGCTCCGGGCACGATTCACCCAATGTCGCGTGCAGCGTTCCGGTGTCGCCCTACGCTGAGGCAAGACGCGCAAGCCGGGCGTGGCGAGGGGCGGCCAGGGGCTCCGAGACCGAGCGGCGCGGCGATACCTGCCACGATATTAGGACCGCATGTCCGCTGACGGAGGTATGGCCGGAGGTATGGCCGAGGTGACACGGGCATCCATCGACTCGGCCGAGCCGCCGGGCGCGCCCAGATCGGTGCAGCAGGCCGACCCGGCCAGCCAGTCCGTCACCTACCCCCCGGTTGCTGGCGCCGGGGCGACCGGTCCCGTCGAGCGGGTCATGAGCACGGTGATCCGCAAGCTCTCCTGGAGCCGGCTCGCCAGGCCAAAGGTGGCCGTTACGATCGCGGGGCTCGGCCTGCTCCTCGGCGCCTTCGTCGGCGCCACAGCGCCCAACAACGCCACGCTGCGCATCAGGCTGCCGCTCTCGGTACTCCCGTCGCTGCAGCACCACACCGTCATCACGATGGCGATCCTCTACCTAGGCGACATCCTGGCGTGCCTGGGCCTGGCGGGCATGCTGTGGGCGCACAGCCAGGGGTGGCGTCCGAACCCGTGGCATCTCCTCGCCGCCAGCTCCGCGGTCGTGGCGGTCATGGTGAGCCTCACGCCGGTTGGCTCATCGGATACGGCGAGCTACGCGGCCTTCGGCCGCATCGCGGCGCTCGGCCAGAACCCGTACGAGACAAGCCCGGCCAAGTATCTGGGGCCGCACTCAGAGTACTTCCAGGTCGTTGGCTCGGTCTGGAAAGGCCAGCCGTCTGTCTACGGGCCGATAGCGACGGGCGTTCAGCATTTTGCCGCCTGGATCGGCGGCCCGAGCGTCATGACCACCATCTGGATCTTGATGATCCTGAACGGGATGGTGTTCATCGGCACTGGCTGGCTGCTGCTCAAGACGTCTGACGATCCTGTGCGCGCGACGCTGCTGTGGACGGCCAACCCGGTCATCATCCAGCAGCTGGTGAGCGGCGGCCATCTGGACACCTTCGTCGCGGCCGGGTGCATCTGCGCTATCCAGGTGGCCCGCCGGGTTTCCGGACGATGGGGCGACGTCCTCACGGGCGTGCTGATCGGCCTGGCGTGCGGGGTGAAGGCGAACGCAGTCCTGGTGGCAGTGGGCCTCGCCTGGCCGATGCTCAGGCGGCACGAGTGGCTGCGCATCACCCGGATCGCCGTCGCGTCGCTGGCCACGCTCGCGGTGCTGTACGCCCATTACGGGCTGAAGGCGCTGGAACCGCTCATCTCTGGCTCCAAATGGGTAATCCTGCCGTCCCCGTGGCGATTCGCCGAGATGCTTGGACTGCCGATCACCGCCATCGACATCCTGTGGCCGATCGCCATGATCGTGGTGGCCTGGCTGGTCTACCAGCGGATCTCTTCCGAGCAGCCGGGCGAGGTCGTGGCGCCGTTCGCGCTGACTTACGCCTGGATTGTGGTGGCTCCCTGGGTCTTCCCGTGGTACACCGCGATCACGTGGGCCGCGCTGACTCAGGTGCCCCGCAACCGGATGACCAGGTGGCTCACTATCGTGACCGTTTTGCTCGCGCTCTGGCATTCCAGCGGCGGGTCTGCACCTACGGGTCAAGTGTGAGAGCGCTGGGCCCGTGACCAGCCCCGCCCAAGCCCCGAGCCTGCGCAAGCGCTCGAGCCAGCGGACGGGGCCCAGCACGCTGAGCCGCCTCGACGTGGCCCGGGGGCTGCTGCGGCGGCATTGGCTGCTCGCCGCGTTCCTAGGCGCCGGGCTGGTGCTGCGTGTGCTGGCGCAGTTCGCCTACCGGCCCGCGCTTTTTTACATCGACACGGTCAAGTACCTCTACAGCTCCGACGGCAACGACCCTGAGGGCTACAAGCTCCCGCTTCGCGCGATCTTGCTGGCAGGCAACTTCAACACTGTGGCCGCCATCCAGCATCTGCTTGGCCTCGCGATGGCAGTCGTCCTGTACGTGCTGCTGCTGCGCCGCGGCGTGTCCCGCTGGCTAGCCGCCCTCGCGACCGCGCCAGTCCTGCTTGACGCTTACCAGCTGCAGAGCGAGCAGACGATCATGCCTGGGCCATGGTTCGAAGCTCTGATCGTGGCCGGCATCGCCATCTTGCTGTGGCAGCCGGCCATTAGCTGGCGCCGCGTCGTGGCTGGCGGCCTCGTGCTGGGGACCTCGGCCACGGTGGCGCAGGCAGGCGAGGCGCTGATCCCGGCCGCCGCGATCTTCGTGCTCGCGGCCGCCGGGGACTGGCGTCGCGCCATCGGCAAAGCGGCGGCGCTGTGCGCGGCGTGCGTCGTGCCCATCCTGCTGTACTGCACAGGTTCTTACCTCGCGACGGGCAGCTTCTTCTTGTCGCATTCAGGCGTGACGTCGTTCTACGGCCGGGCTGCGGCCGCTGCCGACTGCGCGTCGCTCAAGCTGCCCGCCGCCGAGCGCGGCCTGTGCCCGACGAAGGCGCAGCAGGCCCGGGGCGCCGACTGGCTCGAATTCGGTACGTACGCCCCCGTGCAACAGGGCTACTACAACGCCAAGAACCTATCCCGGGGCCAGGTCAATGCCCTGGTCACGAACTTCAGCCGCAGCGTGCTGACCCAGCAGCCGCTCCGGGTCCTCGGGGCATATGGCCGGGACGTACTGAAGCTGTATGCGGTTGACCGCGTCACGGCGCCCGGCGACCCGCCGATCGGCCGCTGGCAATTCCAGGCTTCGTTCCGTTATTTCGATTCGCACGCCACCCGCGGCATAGTCAACGCCGCCACCGAGCGGTTTGGCGGCGGCAAGCCGGCGGTCTGGCGGCCGGTGGCGGTGTTCCTGCGTTCCTACCAGCTCGACGGCGGATACACACCGGGTCCCGTACTCCTGCTCTGCACGGTGGCCGGCCTGGCGGGCTCCGCTGTGGTGCTGCGCAGGCGCGCACCAGGGCCAACGCGTCAGCTCGCGCTCGCGTGCCTGCTGTTCTGTGCCGCCGGGGTCGCACTCATACTGATATCCGATCTCTTCGTCTTCTCGTGGCGTTACCAGCTGCCCGCGCTGGTCACACTCGTACCGGCGGGCGCGCTCGGGATCAGCGCGATCACCAGCTCGATCAGGACCAATCGCGGTATCAGCTGATCGTGGCTGGCACTGAGGAGGACCAGGTCAGATGACGGCGCCGAACAGCTGTCGGGCCACGGAGCCCGGCGCTCCCGGCCAGCCGGGCGCGACTCGGGCGCGCGACGCAGTCGTCGCGGCTGCGCTGTTCGCCGCCTCGCTGACGCTGCTCGTGGTCCTCTTCCAGACCCTGAGCTCCCAGCCGTGGCAGCTTCTCGACCTGCGCGTCTACCTGTGGGGCGGCGGCCTCGTGCGGCATGCACACGATCCGTACCTCTACTCCTTCCCGCACTACGGCCTCCATTTCACATACACGCCAGAGGCGGCCGGCTTCTTCGCGCTGATCTCGCTCATCAGCGAGCCGGTCGTCAAGGGTCTCGTCACGGCTGCCAGCATCATCTCGCTACTCGGCGTGCTCTGGATCACGGCCGGGGCGCTGCCGGGCCGCCGGTCCCGGGGCCGGGTCGGGGTCACGCTCGCGGTCGCCGCGGCCGCGCTCTGGCTCGAGCCGCTCCGGCAGACGCTGTCGTTCGGTCAGGTCAACCTGCTGCTCATGGTCCTGATCGTGGCGGACCTCGGCCTTCCCGGCAGCCGCTGGTGGAAGGGCGCGGGCGTGGGCCTCGCGGCGGGGTTCAAGCTGACGCCGCTCATCTTCATCCCCTACCTGCTGCTGACACGGCAGTTCCGGGCCGCCGCGGTCGCGACGGCGACCTTCGCCCTGACGATCGCGGCTTCGGTGGCGCTGCTGCCGAAGGCAACGGAGCACTACTGGTTTGATCGGCTGTTTCTCAACCCGCACCGGCTCGGCAACATCGCCTACGTCGGTAATCAATCGCTCTACGGCGCGCTGCTGCGGCTTACCGGCAGCACGGCGGCGGCCCAGCCGTACCGGCTCGCGGCCGTAGCGGTGGTCGGGACCGGCGGACTGCTGCTCGCCGCCTGGGCATCGCGCCGCGGCCTGGAAATGGCCGGCATCCTGGTCTGCGCGCTCACCGGACTTCTGGTCTCGCCGGTCTCGTGGTCGCACCACTGGGTCTGGGTCGCGCCAATGATCGTCGTGCTCGCCGACCTGGCGACGCGGCCGCTGGCGCTGGCCCAGGCGAGGCGCTGGCGGGTGGCCTGCTGGCTTGGCATCACCGCGATATCCGTGGTGTTCTCTGGCATCATCTGGGCAGTGCCTTCGGCCGGCGGGCATAGGGCGCCGGTCCAGGGTCATGTCATGACGCCCGGCCAGCAGTTTATTGGTGACCTGTACGTGCTAACCGGGCTGCTTGGTCTCGGCGTCACCGCTGCCGTGCTGGTTCTCGCCCGGCGCCGTGAGCAGCGGGTAGTGACAGCGGTGACGACCTACCAGGGCGCCTCGACCGGCGCGTCGTCGTCGTAGGTGCGGGCGGCGGCCAGCAGTCCGCCCGGGTCCCGCATGAAGAGGCACATACCGGCGTGCGGCCATGAACCACGTTCCGTCCATCAAAGGGGAACGGGGCCGAAGCGGCCAGTCATCGCGATGCCAGCCGGGGCAAGGGCCGCGAAGGCAGCGCCTGGTCAGCTCAGCCGCGACCGGCGCGCGACGACGGCTCTGGCAATGATCGACAAGATCAGCACGCCCACGATAAGAACGAGAGCACCGGTCCACGCGCGGGCCTGCTGCGCGGCGAAGGGCGACCGCGAATTGTTGAAGATCTCAAGAGTGAGCGAGGCCTCTGGCCCGGTCCACGAGCCCCAGCCAGTGAGCAGCTGGTTGCCGAAGGCAGTGAGCAGCAGCGGAGCTGTCTCGCCAGCCGCCCTTGCCACGGCGAGCAGCGCACCGGTAGTGATGCCAGGCAAGGCGGTCGGCAGCACGACCGATGCGATCGTGCGCCATCGGCGGACACCGAGGGCGAGCGACGCCTCGCGCAGTTGCTGCGGCACGAGCCGGAGGGCTTCCTCGGACGTGCGCACGATGATGGGAAGCATCAAGATCCCGAGCGCCAGGCCCCCGGCCCAGCTCGAGAACGAGTGCGTCGCCAGGACGACAGCGCTGAAGACGAAGATCCCGACGAAGATGGACGGGATACCCGTCATTACGTCGGCAAAGAATCGCACCGTCGTCGCCAGCGGTCCGCGCGCCTGATATTCGCTGAGGTAGACGGCCGCGAGCACCCCGATGGGCACCGCGACGAGCGTGCCCAAGGCGACCATCTTGATTGTGCCGCGCACGCCCGCTCCGAAGCCGCCGCCCGGTGCCGTCACCGCGAACGGCTCAGGCTGAGTAACGAAGGCCCCGGACAGCTGCCCGACGCCTTTCGCGACGACATCGATCAGGATGAAAACCAGCGGCACAACGGCCAGCAGTACGGCGGCGATCATGGCGCCGACCATGAGGCGGTCGATGCGGCGTCGCGAAGCGAGAGACCTCATACCGCCTCGCCGCCGAACCGGATGATCGACCGGGCGAGCATGTTGATGGCCAGCGTGACCGCAAAGAGCACGACGCCGAGCCCGATCAGGGCTGATTTGAACAACGGCAAGCTCGCCGCCTCGTTGAATTGCAGTGCGATCGTTGCCGCGATGGTGGAGCCCTGCTGGAACAAGTGCGGGGTGATCTTGTTCGCCACGCCACCGATCAGGTATGCCACAGCGATGGTTTCGCCGACGGCGCGCCCGAAGCCGAGCATGACGGCGGCGACTATGCCCGAGCGGGACCGTTTGAGCACGGCTAGCCGTATCATCTCCCAGCGGGTGGCGCCGAGCGCGAGCGCCGCCTCCCGTTCGTCAGCCGGGACCGTCCTGAAAACCTCCCGGCAGATCGCCGAGATGATCGGGATGATCATCAGCGCGAGTATCACGCCAGCTGTGGCGAAGTCGCGGGCAGATGCGAACTGGGCGAACAGCGGCACGATGCCAAGGTGGCTCGACATCCACTGCCATATCGGCGTGACGAAGGGCACAAGCACGAACACGCCCCAGAGCCCGTAGACGACGCTCGGGACCGCGGCCAGCAGGTCTACGACATACGCGAGCGGGGTGGCCACCCGCGGCGGGGCGACCTGGGTCACGAACAGCGCGATCAGTAGCGAGACGGGGACGGCGAGCACCAGCGCGATAACCGAAGTGATGAGCGTTCCATAAAGGAACGACAAGCCGCCGAACTGATTGAGGTTCGGATTCCAGTTATTGCTGGTGACAAAGCCCAGCCCGGCATGAGCGAAAGCGGGCCACGCCGCCCACGTCGTCCGGACAAGCATGCCGCCGAGCAGTATCAGCACAATCGACGCGCATGTCGCGGTCGCGAATCGGAACACTATGTCGGCGGGTCGCCTGGCAGCGCTTCGAGCTGCCAGGCGACCTTCCGCTACGGCTGTCATGAGCCTCGGCTGCCGCGGCCAGTCAGTGCACGGTCTTGAGGGCGGCCAGGTCAAGCGCGACTAGCTTGGCCGGCAGCGGTGCATAGCCGAGGCTCGGCGTGGCGGCCTGCTGGGCGGCGGCCAGATCCCATTCGAGCCAGGCAACCAGGGCCTTGCCCTTCGCCGGGTCCTTCTGCTTCTGCGCGGCGAGGATATAGGTGGGAGTGACGATCGGGTACGCCCCGCTCGCCGAGGAGTTGTTGAGGCTGAAAACGAGAGAAGTTATGTCGGTCGGGTACGTAGCGGCTGCCGCCGCTGCGTTCGTGGACGCCGTGGATGGCGGCACGAACTGCCCGGATGTGTTCTTCAGGGATGCGAACGGGATTTTGGCCTGGACGGCGTAGCCGTACTCGACGTAGCCGATCGCACCCTTGGTCTGCTGGATAGCCGCCGCCATGCCCGAGCTTCCAGTGGCTCCCGTGCCCACCGGGAACACGGGCGCCTTGCTCGCCCCGACCTGGCTGGCAAACGCGGGAGACACCGCCGACAGGTACGAGGTCACCACGTACGAGGTGCCGGACGAGTCCGCACGAATCACGGGCTGGATCGGGTCCGACGGCAGTTTCACCCCAGGGTTCAGCGCCTGGATGGCCGGGTCATTCCACTTCTTGATGGTGCCGAGGTAGATGTTGGCCAGCGTTGGCCCGTCGAGCTTGAGGTTGCTGATGCCCGGCTCGTTGAAGCAGATTGCCACGGCTCCGATGATCATCGGAATGTGCAGGACTGCGCTGCCCTGGCCTGCCTGCGCGGAAGCCTGCTCAGCGCTAGTCATCGGCGCATCCGTCGCGCCGAAGTCGATGATGCCTTGCGTGAACTCCGAGATGCCGCCGCCGGATCCGATCGCCTGGTAGTTGATCTGGGTGCCGTGGGTGGTGTGGTACTGCCCGGCCCACTGCTGGTACATCGGCGCGGCGAACGTGGAGCCGGCGCCGTTGATAACGGACGACGAGCCGGAGGACCCGCCGCTACTTGCACCGCTGCTGCTGCACGCGGCCGCCGCCAGCAAGACGCCCATCGTCAGTGCGCCTGCGGCGAGGCCGCGTGCTCCCGGTCCTCGATCCCGGATTCTCATCTGGGCTCCTCCTGCGCGCGCCTGCGTGCGGTTGGTGGTGGCTGCGTTACGAGTGATAGCGAAGGTCGTCATTTCGGCAGGAAGTCCATGCCGTGGGAGTTGGGGATGCCGACGATGATCGGCGTGATCTGGCCGGTCGACAGCGTGAGCGTGCCGACGAAGCTGATCACCCCGGCGTCATTGGGAGAAGAGGTGAGCGGCTGGCTCGGAACCCACAAGCTTGAGCAGGCCGAGAAGACTCCGGAGGCGTTGTCCGCGATCAGCAGGCACCCCTTGGTGGACGTCGGCCATACCGTCTGGTCCACCTGCGTACCTACCGATAGCGCCTTGACCGTCTGGGCGGGGGTGCCGACGTTGTGGATGAACAGCAGCGCATCGTCCGCCTGCGACATCAGCACCAGGTCGCCCTGCGGGTCGGTGGTCTGAGAGTCCGCGTCGGTCAGGTTCTGCGTCGTGCTGACTATCGGCGGGTTGAGCGTCGTGACCTTCGGGTCCCCAGCCAAGGCCGGCGCGTACGTCGCCGTGGTCCCGGACAGGGTGAGCTTGAGCAAGGCTGGGAACTTGTTAATCCCTGCGCTGTTCAGCGTCGGGTTGGATGCGGACACGTATGCGGATCCGTTGATGAACGTGAGGTCGTCGAGCCCGCCACCCCAGGGGTTCGGCGGAAGCTTGATCTCGGTCGCCGTGCTACTCGACGGGTCGATGGTATAGAACCGCGGCGCCGCATCCTCGCAGGAAGTCACCCACATCTGGTTCGTGGCGGCGTCCCACCGCATGCCGTCAGCGTGGCCGATAACGCTCCATGACTTCAGGAGCTGGCCGCTGGTGGTGTACTCGCTGATCGTGCTCGGCTTGGGGCTCGAGCAGTCTTTGGCAGTGATGTTCTGCCACTGGATCCACACCTTGTCGCCGACGACCCTGACGTCGTCGGGATGATTCGCCGCTGTGGTCGCCCCGACAAACAGGCACACCTGGTAACCGGGGAGCGCAGCGACGCCTGACGCCTGCATGCCGGCCTTGCACCCGCCGGCGGCCGAAGATGATGTCGTGGTGGCGCTTGAGCTCGCAGTGCTGCTGGAGCATGCAGCGACTGTCAGCGCCACGGCGGCCAGCGCGGCCGCGGTCGTCGAGACCTTGCGCAGTGTCGTCAACCCGGTCTCCCCCTTCCTCGGGGTTCGGTTAGCTGGGGAGGAGCGCTTGCGCCGCAGACCCGGCGCGCGAATGATGCAGCGCCACGGAGACCCCGGTTGGCTGCACGCCGACCTTGTTAGCCGAAGATGTCCGACCAGTGAACGCCGTAAGTCTGATGCGCTAAATCGAGACAAATCCATTGACTTCTCGTGTAGACCGCGGGCTACCGTTGCGGCAAGTCACAAGCGGTGTGCAGGCAGGCCTAGCGCGGCCGGCAGCGAACTGAGCGGGGACGAGAATCACGTGGCGGTAACCGGCGACGCGGCAGACGAGGTCGACGCGACGCAGAACGCGACCGGCCCAGCGGATGCGGATGCGGCCAGCGGCGGTGATGCCGCGGTTGAGGCGACGGGCCTGAGGGCGTGGTTCGGAACGCACGAGGTCCTGCACAGCATCGCGATGTCCGCCGGCGAACGCTCAGTCACAGCCATCATCGGGCCGTCGGGCTGCGGCAAGTCGACCCTGCTGCGCTGCCTGAACCGCATGCACGAGGAGACAAGAGGCGCGCGGGTCACTGGCCGGGTGCTCTTCAAGGGCACCGACATGTATGCCAGCCAGACAGACCCGGTCGACGTGCGCCGGCGCATCGGCATGGTGTTTCAGCGGCCCACGCCATTCCCGACGATGAGCATCATCGACAATGCCGCCGCGGGCCTGCGGCTCGGGTCGCGGCTCAGCAAGGCCGAGGCGCGCGCTCGCGGCGAAGAGGCCCTCAGCCGGGCCGGGTTGTGGGATGAAGTAAAAGACCGGCTTCAGCACGCCGGCGGCAGCCTATCGGGTGGCCAACAGCAGCGCTTGTGCATTGCCAGGGCGCTGGCGGTCGAGCCCCAGCTGCTGCTCATGGACGAACCGGCGTCGGCGCTCGATCCGGCCTCGACACTTCGGATCGAGGAGCTCATCGCGAAGCTCAAGACCGAGTATGCCGTCATCATCGTCACACACAACATGCAGCAGGCCGCGCGCGTCGCGGACCGGACGCTGTTCATGCTCGACGGCCAGGTCGTCGAGTCCGGCTCGACGACGAAGATCTTTGGCAGTCCGGATGACGACCGGACCGCCGACTATGTGGCCGGCCGATTCGGCTGATGGCGTTCATCGGCTCAGCCACCCGGCTGTTGCCACCGGGCCCTGGTTCCCAGTCGGCTGCACCTATGACGGCGGAATCGGCTTAACCGTTGCGGCAGACGCCCGGGCGATGGAATCCTCATGTCTTGTGCGGCTAAACCTGTCTATTAACCCTCTAAACCGGACCGTCTGGACAGCGGCGCCCGTTGGTAAACGGATCCGAGGGCACCGGTAAACGCAAGGGATGTGCCGACTGCGGATCTGGCCATATCGGATACGGTCGTGCGGTCGGGTTACAGGACATCGCCTCAACGGGGGACGGCGACGCATGGGTGTGCCGGAGTCTTCGCCGGCTCGGCCGACTGACGCGGGGCACGAGAGAACGACAACAGAATTCGCCGGCACCGAGGGCGCGGCCAGCCGCATGAGCATCACTCGGTCCAGCGCCGTAATGGCGGTGGGCACGCTTGCCTCGCGCGTTACCGGCCTGGTCCGCACTCTCATTCAGGCCTATGCACTTGGTGCCGTGGCGCTGGCGGACGCTTATAACGTCGCCAATTCGCTCCCTAACGCCGTCTATAACCTCATGCTCGGCGGGATTCTGACCAGCGTCATCGTTCCGCTGCTCGTGCGCGCGGCGATTCGAGATGGCGACCGCGGCGCCGCTTACACTCAGCGCACTTTTACGCTCCTGACGCTCGCGCTGCTGGCCATTACCATTGTCGCGACCGCGGCGGCCGGGCCCTTGATCTATCTCTACAAAGGCGGAGTCACCGGTGCGGAGCTGCACCTGATGGTGATCTTCGCGTACTTCTTCATTCCGCAGATCTTTTTCTACGGCGTCAGCTCGCTTGCCGGGGCCGTGCTGAACGCCCGGGGCAGCTTTGCGGCGCCGATGTGGACACCGGTCGTCAACAACGTGGTCGTTATCGGCGTGCTGCTGGCGTTCGTGTTCACGGCTGGGTTCGGCGTCAGCCCGGCGTCGATCACGTCACGCGAGGTCGTGCTCCTGGGCGTGGGAACCACACTCGGTGTAGTAGCGCAGACGGCAGCGCTCGTACCGGCGCTCCGGGCGGCCGGATTCAGGTGGCGGCCACGGTACGACTTCCGCCGCACCGAGCTGGCCGGGATCTGGAAGATGGCGAGCTGGGTGTTCGCGTATATCGCCACCACTCAGGTGGCCATGCTGTTTACTACCCGGGTGGCTAATCAGGCCAGTGTGCTCGCTACCAAGGCGCACGTTGGCTACGGAGCCGGGTACACGCCGTTCGCATACGCGTGGCAGCTGTTCCAGATGCCGTATGCCGTCGTCGGAATCTCGGTTATAACCGCGCTGCTGCCGCGCATGAGCGCGCACGCGGACGGGCGTCGGCCTGACCTGATCCGAGGGGACTTCTCGGCGGGCTTGCGGCTTGCGGCTGCGATTGTCGTGCCAGCCTCCGTGATACTCGCCGTTCTCGGCCCGCCGCTCGCCGAGGTTCTGCTCGCCCACGGCTCCACCAGCGTCGCCAGTGCCCGGTATATGGGCGAGGTGTTCGCGATCTTCTGCCTCGGGCTCCTGCCCTACACGGTTTTCCAGATGCAGCTGCGCGTGTTCTACGCGCTACACGACAGCCGCACGCCGGCGTTCATCGGCTTGGCGTGCATGACGCTCAACATTGCCGTCAATTACGGTGCGCTGGCGATTTTGCCGCCGGGCCAGGTCGTGGCCGGGCTCGGAGCTGGCTTCGGCGCTGCGAACGTCCTCGGCGCGGCCACGTCCTGGCGGGTCCTGAGCCGCAGACTGGGCGGCCTCGACGGCCGGGTGATTCGCGGCAGTGTGCTGCGCATGCACGCAGCAGCACTGCCGGCGGCCGGCTTGGCAATCATCGTGTCACTCGCGGCCCGGGCCGTGCTGCGGGATGGCTTGCTCGGCGCCCTGGCCGCGGTGATCCTGGCCGGCGGGTGTGCAATCGCGGTCTACCTGCTGCTGGCCCGGCTGTTCGAGGTCACGGAGCTTACGGCGCTACTAGCGGCGATGAGATCGTGGATCCGCCGCTTCGCTGTACGGCGCTGACGCCCGATCCGGGCCTCCCTGGCTTGCTGGCCGGCGAAGATCACCGCGCCGATCGCGCTCAGGATGCCAACTGCGCTGACCGCCGTGGCGATCGCTGTGACCTGCTCAGCCCAGTTCGGCATGGCGCGACCTTACAGCACCGAGAACGTCCTCAATCCGGGCACGGCTGGCGGGCCCCGATCGCCCGAGCTCGCTGGGGCCGAGGTCCCGCTGGCTAAGTTTCTCGCCAGTGGCAGCGGGTAGAGGTCCTGAATGCCCGCGCGTGCGCTGTTTCATACCGCGCCGGGCTGCGTGGAGGTCAATGACGTGCCTGCGCCGCGGCCGGCTACGTTCCACCCGCACCAGGACGTCTTCGCCGCGCCGCCAGCCGACCTGATCGCGGTACCTGCCGTCGACCCTGCGGCGGCAACGTTGTTTCCGCCGCCATGCTGACGGTCTGCCTGGTCACCCTTGGTGACCCGGCATCTCTGACTGGTGGGTACCGCTACCACCGCCGAATGGCCGAACTTGCCTCCCGCAATAATGCGAGCATCGTTTTCGCATCCCTCCCCCGCGGGCTAGCGTTCCTGTCCGCGCGCCGGGTACTGCGCGCTGCCGCCAATACCGACGTCGTGCTGATCGACAGCATCGCGGCCGCGTTCCTCGCCCCGTGGATCCGCCTGCAGCGTCCACGTCGGCTCGCCGCGATCGTGCACCAGCCGCCCGGCGGGATCGATCACTCTCGGCCGCGCCGAAACGTCCAGGCCTGGCTGGACCGATCGGTGTACCGCCGGTGCGACACCGTGATGGTCGCAAGTTCGCTGCTGGCCGGCCATCTCGACGGCAGCGTGGTCGTGCCGCCGGGCCGGGATCAAAAGCCGGGTGGCGCAGTTCGGGACCTGCGCGGAGGGGCGCGGGCAGCCGCGCTGTGCGCGGCGAACTGGCTCCCCAACAAGGGCATTCTCGACCTGCTCGAGGCTGTCGCCATGCTGGCACCCGGCACCTTGCGGCTACATCTGGCGGGCGACGAACGATCCGATACGGCGTATGGGCGCAAGGTGCTACGGCGGATCGGCGACCTGACCGATCGGGTCGTCCGGCACGGCCGCTGTGACGACGCGGAGATGAGCTGCCTGTACCGATCCGCCGACATTTTCGTACTGCCCTCGCGTTGGGAGACGTACGGGACCGTCTACGCCGAAGCCATGGACGCCGGGCTGCCAGTGGTCGGCTGGCGCTGCGGTAACCTGCCGCACCTCGTCAAGGACGGCCAGCAAGGCATAGTCCTCGTGCCCGGCGATATTGGCGGACTGGCCAGCGGGCTGCGCGAGCTCGCCGGGGACGAGGCGATGCGCCGCCGGATGGGAGCGGCCGCCGCCGACCGAGCGCGAGCGCTTCCGACGTGGGAGCAATCCGCACAGCAGTTCTTCGCGGTACTCGGCGGGCTGTCATGACGCTCGGCTGGAGCGAGCCGGCAGAGCCCGCCACGATCACAGTCTTGCTGCGGCATGGCGATACCCGGATGTCGCCAGAGCACCGGCTGAGCGGACAGAGCGACGCGCCGCTGAGCGCGGACGGAACGCGGCAGGCCAAGGCGGCCGCGGGCAAGCTGGCCAGCGACACCGAGATCGATGCCGTGGTCACGTCGCCGCTGCAGCGTGCCGCGAGCACGGCCGCTATCGCGGCGACCGAGCTAGGGCTCACTGTCGTCACCGATGACGATCTGCGCGAGACCAATTTCGGCGAATGGGAAGGACGAACCCTCGCTGAAGTCCAGGAGCGCTGGCCAACTGCAGCGGCAGCGTGGCAGCACGACCCCGAGCGGGCACCACCGGGCGGTGAGAGCTTCGCCGACACCGCACGCCGGGTGCAGCAGGCGTGCGATCGGCTGCTGCACGAGCATCGCGGTCAAACTGTCTTGGTGGTGAGCCATGTCACGCCGATCAAGATCATGCTGTGCCGCGCACTCGACGCACCGCTGACGGCGCTATTCCGGATGTACCTCGGCTCTGCCTGCATCAACGAGGTCCAGTGGCACGGTCCGGACTTCGCCGCCGTCCGGCGACTTAATGACACCAGCCATCTAGCCTGACCGTCGTGACGAAAACCCGCGCGCGGCTGGCCGACGGCCGCGAGATCATCTACTTCGATGAGAGCCCGAGAGCCGAGCCGCCACCGACCGACGGGCGTGACCTGCCGACATCCCGGCCCCGGCCGACCATCCGCTACGACGTGGTCGCGGACGAGTGGGTCGGGGTTGCCGACCTCCGGCAGGACCGCACCTTCTTCCCCCCGGACGACCAGTGCCCGCTCTGCCCCTCGACGGCCGCCCGGCAGACCGAGATCCCGGCCTCGGCGTATGACGTCGTCGTCTTCGAGAACCGCTTCCCGTCGTTTGCGATGGCGGGGAGGGCGGACGACGCCGATAGTCACGAGCCGCCTGCGGACCAGCTCTTCAGGGCCAGGTCCGGAGCCGGGCGCTGCGAGGTCGTCTGCTTCACCGCGGAGCACGACTCTTCGTTCTCCGCTCTGCCCGTCGGCCGGGTGCGAACCGTCATCGAGGCCTGGGTCGACCGTACGGTCGCCCTATCCGCGCTGCCCGGCGTCGCCGACGTCTTCTGCTTCGAGAATCGCGGCCGGGAGATCGGCGTAACACTGTCCCATCCGCACGGTCAGATCTATGCCTACCCGTACCTGACGCCACGGACGCGACAGATGCTGGCGAGCGCGCGCGCTTACCGGGAGCGCACTTCGCGTGACCTGTTCGGTGACGTGCTGGCCGCCGAGCAGCGCAGCGGCGAGCGGATCGTCGTGCGCGGCGACTTGTGGACCGCGTTCGTTCCGTTCGCCGCCCGGTGGCCGCTCGAGGTTCACCTCTATCCGCATAACCGCGTGCCTGACCTGCCGGGCTTGAGCGAGGCTGAGCGAGCGGAGCTGTCCGGGATCTACCTCGACGTGCTGCGCCGGATGGAGGCGGTGTTCGACGACACGCTCCCCTACATCGCGGCGTGGCAGCAGGCACCAGTGCACGGCGATCGGCACCTGGCGCGCCTGCATCTTCGGTTGCTCTCGATCCGGCGAGCGGCCGGCAAGCTGAAATATCTGGCCGGGTCGGAGTCCGCTATGGGCACGTTCGTCAACGATGTCAGCCCCGAGACCGCCGCCCGGCTGCTGCGCGAGGCGATTTAATGAGGCTGTCGCAGGCAGGGACAGGTCGCTACTATTGCCAATTGTCGTGATATCAGTCTTTCGAAATTCGCTTGAGTGAGCACTGCTGAGGGGAAGGCAGCCATGAGCTACGGAACGACGCCAGGTGAGCAGCCGGATCCTGCCGAGCAGAGCGCCGGCCAGCCGACTCCCGAGCCGAGTCCGATGCCGCCAGTGAACCCGTACGACGCGCCCGGACAGCAGGGACTACCCAGTTACGGTCAGCAGGGCTACGGCCAGCCCGGCTACGGCCAGCCCGGCTACGGCCAGCCCGGCTTCGGCCAGCCCGGCAACGGACCCGCTGGCTACTTCCCGCCCGGATATGGCGCCGGACCTGCCGGGACGCCCCCGGCAACGTATCTGCCGTGGGCGTATACAGCGGCTGTCGGCGGCGTGCTATTCAGCTTGATTCTCGGCCTGCCGACTGGCCTGGTCGCCGTCAATTACGGACGGAAAGTCCGCCCCGCCTGGGCAGCTGGCGACGCACACGGTGCCATCAGCGCCTCCCGTAAGGCGCGGACATGGGCGATCGTCGCCACCGTGCTTGACGTTCTCGGTATTGTCGTCGTCTTCGTTTTCTTGGCAGCGGGCGCCCGGAGTGGCTCCACGGCCAGCCCCTGACGCCGGACGCCAGCAACCTGGATCGCAGCGTACGGCGACCTGTTCGGGCCGCGGTGACGCGGTCAGCGGGGTGAGACAACCTCATAGCGCAGGACGAGGCATCCGGCATCGAACACCTTGGCCTCGAGCAGTCGCAGGGCCAGGTCTGTCGAAAGGCCGTCGAGCAGTTGTGGTCCTGCTCCGATCGCGGCCGGGTGGTTGGCGATCAGGTACTCATCGATCAGGCCAGGTGTGCAGGCGAGCGGGGCGAGGGTGGCCGGGCCGCAGGACAGCATGATTGTCTTCCCCGTTCGGTGTTTGAGCGCGGCGAGTTGGTCAGCGATGTCGCCGCTGATCACGACCCGGTCGTCAGCCGGTGACAGGGTGCGGGAGAAGACCACCTTTGACATATTCGCCAGCATCACGGCGAATTCCCGGTCGGCGGCTGTGATAGCGGGAGCGTCGCCGGGGATCTCACCGTTGGCCACGGTGTCCCACCACGGGACGATCGCCTCGTACAGCTTCCTGCTCAGCGCCCACGTGTCGGCCGTGCGGAAGAACTGGTTCAGGTAGGCCATCTCCTCCTGGCCCCAGGCGAACGGCTCCCAGAATCCGCCGTCGGCGCTAGCGATGCGGCCATTGAAGGCGGACTGCATATGGACCGCGATTCTTCCGCAACCTGCCTCCCCGTGGGGTGCAGCCAACGGTAGCGAACACTATCCCGAGTGCCATCGACATCGGCGTGGCAGCGAGCTACCGGCGGATCCAGAGCGTCACGACGATACCGCGGAATCGGTGGCTCGCCGCCGGCGAGAAGTCGCTCTGCAGGACCGCGCTCTCTTGCCTGAAGAGGCCGGAAGCGGCCGACGCCGACGGACGCGCGCCGATCACCCAGACGCGCCGGTGGCTGAGCATCAGCGGCCGGGTCAGGCCGAACGGCTTGTCAGTGCCACGGAAGTTGCCAGCCTGCAGCGGCGTACGGGCGACGGCGAAGTCCGTAACGTTCCGGAAATCTGCCGGGTAGCCCAGTTCCGCCTTCCGGAACAAGGTGTCTGAGTAGAGCACGCCATCGCCTGGCTGCGCCCGCGCCGCCAGGTACTGCGACGGGCCGCCAAAGTCGAACTGCCGGCTCTGGGGCGTGCGGATGAAGTGCTGCGGTGCTAGCTGCAGCACGAGCGCTAGGACGCAGACCGCAGCCCCCGGTATCCAGGTGAGATAGGTTCGCCGCTCGCGGCCCGCAAGCCACTGGCCGAGGCGATATGCGCCGGCGCCCGCGAGCAGAGCGGCGCCCGCCTCGCCGTACAGCACGTACCGGTCGACGTACAACGGCGGTGCGATCACCGACTCAAGGAGCAGCAAGGCGCCGGGGACCAGGAGCAAGGGGACGGCCACCGAGGGGAGCGTGATCGAGCCGCGGCCGGCCGGCGGTGGTGTAGCCCGATCCCGGCCTGCCGTCCCGGTCCTGCCCAGCTTGCGCCACGTCCCCGGCGGCGGCAGCACGGCGATGATGGCGCACCCGAGAAGGATCACGCTGGCTGCCGTGCCGGGCCCGAAGTAGTCGCGGAACAGCGTTCGCAGGGACGCCACGTCGGGCCGGCCGATCCAGGAGATTGCCGCGTGCTGACGAATGCTGAGCGCCAGGAGCGGGAGCACAATCGCAACGCCGCAGGCGGCAGCCAGCGCCCATCGCTTCAGGATCTCCCGACCGCAGCGGCCGAACAGCAGGGTGACAGCGTGGGCGGCGAGCACCAGCAATGCCATCTCGTTGAGGTAGCCAGCGACGGCCACGAGAGCGCCGTAACCGAGCCACCAGCGGTTCGCGAGGCGGCGGACACCCGCCTTCTCGGCGTCGAGCGCGTAGAGCAGGACCAGCGTCGCAGCCAGCACGGCGGCAAGAACCATGGCGTACGAGCGCGCGGTCTGAGCGTAATAGCTGATGCTGGGCGTCACCGCCATGATCAGGCCGGCGATTAGCCCGGCCCAGCCTGAGCCGGTCAGCTTCTGTCCGATAACCGCGGCCAGGCCGGCCGCAACGGCCATCGCGAGGATCGAAGGAATGCGCAAGACGCTGGGGCTGCTGCCGACGACGACCCAGCAGTGCATTACCAGGTAGTAAAGGCCGTGCACCGCGTCTACATGCCGCACAAGGTGCGCTAGCTCGCGCAGGCTGAGGAGCGCGGCCCAGCGGGTCGCCACTTCGTCGTTACCCATCGAACCCGAGCGCGAAAGGCCCCAGGCACCCGCCACCGTTGCTGCAGCGACCGGTATGAGTACCGGACCGTACCCGGCGAAGTACGACTTCCACCGGCCGGCCGACGCGCGGGCCGCATCAGATGCCGACGGCGCCGGCTTCGTGCCGGCCGGCCGCGCTGTCACGGCGTCCCGGTCCCCGTCGGCGCGCCGATCACGGCCTGTCCGGCGGCGGATCCAGCGACGCTGCGAACGTCTCCCGCCACCGCTCCGGCGAGTTGAAGTCGGCGGCCGCGGCTCGGTACTGGGCAGCCAGCCGCGGCCACCGCCGACGGAGCCTGCGATGCAGCACCACGCTGCGCCGCCCGAGAGAGCGGAACAGGCGCGGGTCCCGCCGGTACCAGGCGGCGCTCGTGCCCTCGGCGTTGGATACCAGAGCGCTGTCCAGCTTGGCCAGCACCCACCAGGATGCGTCCTGGTATGGCAGCGCCATCTGCGGCCGCTTCATGGCGCCTTCTCGAGGTCGTCTGAACTGCCGCAAGGTCCCAGATCCGGCCTTGGTCATCAGGTTGAATTTATTGGTCGGGGTGGTCGAGGTTTTCACCGCCTCCGGTGGCTTACGCCGGGGCGGCGGGAAGTTGTCGAGATCCACGGCTTGCTCGGCGTCACGGAAGCCTGCCTGAAGCGCGCGCAGGGCGGGCAGCTTGGTCGCCATCTCACGGTGCATGTGATCAGGTCCGGTCAGCACGTCCTCGATTGCGAGGAGCCTGATGGCCGCCGTCGAGTACTGCATCGACAGCAGGCTCTGGAGCTGCCGCTCCAGGCTCTCCGAGATCACCCCGCCGCCCTTGGGCGCCGGCGAGTGAACAAGCGCCGACACGAGCCGGTTACGCAGGTGGTAGTAGGCCTGCCAGTCCCTCGCGTCGTCCTTGTCGTCCCACGGCACCTGCCAGGCTGCGACGCCGGGCAGCGACACGGTCGGGACGCCGTTGTTGCGAGCCCGCACCCCGTACTCGGCGTCGTCCCACTTGATGAACACCGGCAGCGACAGGCCGAGCTTCTCGATGACGCTGACCGGGATCAGGCACATCCACCAGCCGTTGTAGTCGGAGTCCGCGCGGCGGTGCAGCCAAGGCGTGTTGCGCAGGTTGCGGCGCCCGAAGTCGTGCCTGGCCTTGGTATTCGGCGCCGGTCCCCACCACCACTTGTGCGGCTCGACAGCTTCCGCATACGCGTGCAGCAGCGACCGGTCGTGCATGCTGAACATGTGGCCGCCGACAATCGTTGGCTTGCGGGCCAGATCGGCGAACGTGATCGCGCGCATGATGCTCTCGGGCTCGATCTTGACGTCGTCATCCGACAGCAGGACGTAGTCGCTCTGCCTGGCTCGCACTGTTTCGTCCATGGAGCGGGCAAAACCGCCCGAGCCGCCGAGGTTGCCCTGCTCGATGATCTGCAGCCGGTCCCCTAGCTTCTTCGACGCGTCGGGGAACCCTGGCTGATCCGTCACTCGGATGGTGCCCTGGTCAATGACGTAGACCCGGTCGA
The DNA here is from genome assembly GCA_035472835.1 of Streptosporangiaceae bacterium. Lineage (GTDB taxonomy): Bacteria > Actinomycetota > Actinomycetes > Streptosporangiales > Streptosporangiaceae > JAJYUU01. The sequence continues at coordinate 39,260 of DATIOU010000216.1, forward strand.
TTAGGTCGAGGATGTCCGTCGCGTCGCCAAGGGTCCGCAGCTTGTCCAGCATGTCGTCGGGCCGGTTAAACGTGGTGATGCCGAGGCTCACGGTGCCAGCTGGGGCGGGCGAGGATTCCCCGAGCCAGTCCGCCTCGATCAGCGTCGTCCCGCGCGGGCCGGCGATGATGTCGAACCAGTACCAGCCGCCGTCGATGAACTGGTCAAGCGACAGGGTGCGCTGGACCGTCTCCGGCATCTCGGAGTCCACGGTGATCGTCTCGACCGGGTGGCTGAAGCCCTTGGCGGTGGAACGGTAAAGAACGATCTTCGACTCCCCCGCCAGCCGGATCCGGAGCGTTACTGACTCGACAGTGGTCCACCGGCGCCAGTAGGCAGCCGGGAACGCGTTGAAGTAGGTCGCGAACGACACCCGGCGGCCCTCGCTGATGATCGCGCTCCGCCGTGGCCCGGCATCGTCGGTGAGATAGCCGGGCACGTCCGGACCGAACCGGATGCTCGACTGCGTCTCGCCAACGGCGGCGTTGGCGACCGGCACAGTGACCGCATCGGCCTTGCGTCCGGTCAGGGCCTCGTTCGCCAGCTCGGCTGCCAGCTCACCCGCACCCCGTTCCAGGTCCGTCTCGACGTAAAGCGGAACGACGTCCAGGTCTTCGCCAGGGAGGATGACGCGCTGCAGGACGCGCAGCTCGGTACCGGCGGTCACTTGTTCCCTCCCCGCTGGTTCAGCGGCTCCCCGTCGGCGAAGTGCGGCCGCAGCCGGTTGTCATACATGCTCAGCGCGGCTCCTATCGCCATGTGCATATCAAGGTACTGGTAGGTCCCGAGGCGGCCGCCGAACAACACGCCTCGTTCGGCGTCAGCCAGCTCCCGGTAGGTCCGCAGCCGGGCCCTGTCCTCGGCCGTATTAATCGGGTAGTACGGCTCGTCGCCGCGCCCGGCGAACCGCGAGTACTCGCGCATGATCACCGTCTGGTCGTTCGGGTACCAGTCGCGTTCGGGATGGAAGTGGCGGAACTCGTGGATCCGGGTGTAGGGCACGTCCTCGTCCGCGTAGTTCATCACCGACGTGCCCTGGAAGTCGCCGGTCGGCAGCACTTCCTGCTCGAAATCGAGTGTCCGCCAGCCAAGGTCGCCGGCCGCGAAGCCGAAGTAGGCGTCCAGCGGACCGGTATAGACCAGCGGAACCTGACCGACCGTGCTGGCTCGCAGGTCAGCGAACTCGGTGCTCAACTGAACCTCGATGTTCGGATGGTCAGCCATCCGGGTGAGCCACGCCGTGTAGCCGTCGACCGGGAGCCCTTCGTAGGTGTCGCTGAAATAGCGGTTGTCGAAGGTATAACGCACCGGGAGCCGCGTGATGACCTCCGCGGGCAGCTCGGCCGGGTCGGTCTGCCACTGCTTGTACGTATAGCCCCGGATGAAGGCTTCATACAGTGGCCGGCCGATGAGGGACACGGCCTTTTGCTCGAGGTTGATCGCGGTGCCGGGCGCCACCTCGGCTGACTGCTCGGCGACGAGCGCCCGGGCCTCGTCCGGTGACATCATCCGGCCGAAGTACTCGCAGATGGTGCCCAGGTTGATCGGCATCGGGTAGACGCGGCCCTTGTAGGCCGTGAACACCCGGTGCTGGTAGCCAGTGAACGCGGTGAACCTGGAGGCGTACTCCCAGACCCGCGCGTTGGAGGTATGGAACAGGTGCGCCCCGTAGCGGTGCACCTCGATGCCAGTCTCCGGCTCCGGCTCGGAATACGCGTTGCCGCCGATGTGGTGCCGGCGGTCCACGACCAGCACGCGCAGGCCGAGGTCGCTCGCGCACCGCTCGGCGATCGTCAGCCCGAAGAAGCCGGAGCCGACGACGACGAGGTCGGCGTTCACTGGTTCACCGGGGCGGTGGGAGGCGTCGCGGGGACTGGAGGGCCGTCGGCTGGCTCGGCGGGCGCCGTAGGCTCATCCCGTAGCCCCGCCGCCAGCATGTCGGGGTACCGCCATTCGCTGGCGAACTCCCAGTCCGGCGGCGCTGACTGGGCTGGCGCGGCAGGCCTACGATGGGCGGGCTTCGACAACACCCCCACAAGCGGCCGGTACACGGCGCGGCGAAGCCACCACGGGATGAGCCGGTAGCCGCCGCGGACCAGGACGTTGCGCACGCACTCGGCCCGCGTCGTGAACCCGCTGCGGCGGAATTCGCGCTGCAGGCGCAGCTCGGAGCGGAGCAGGGCCATGCCGCCGCGGCGCCGGTAGGCGGTCTCGCCGACCCGGTAAAAGACGAGCGGCTCGGCGACGTTCAGGGTGCGAGCTCCGCCCTGGATCATGCGGGCGAACAGCGCGTAGTCCTCCATCAGCCGATGGTCGCCGTATCCCCCGGCGGACTGGACGGCCTGGCGCCGGTAGACCACGGTCGGATGATTGAAGGGATCATGGACCCGGGCGTAGCGAGCGATGTGGTCCGAACCGAGGGGCGGCATTCGCTGCCCGACGATCTCATCGGTGTCATCGACGAACTCAAGCAAGCCAGATCCGACGATGTCAGCCTCCGCGATGAGCGGTAGCTGGACCTCGAAGCGATGGGGCATGGCGATATCGTCGGAGTCCATCCGGGCGATCACGTCATACCAGCTGGCGGCCAGGCCCCGGTCCAGGGCGGGACCCAGGCCAGCGTTCGTCTCGAGCGGCAGGAAGGTCACCGGGCTTACGCAGCTGGCCGTGATCTCGTCGAGGCACTCAGCGAGTTCGGCCCGGACCGGCCCGTCCCGGACGATGATCACCTGGTCGGGTCGCACCGTCTGGTCCGCGACGGCGCTGCGCAGAGCACGCCGGACGTAGTCTGGCCGATCGCCGTCATACACCGAGACCAGTAGCGCGAAAGGCTCATGCACCGGGGAACGCTACCTCCAAAGGGGTGACCGTCGAAATCCGGCGATGCAGCCAGATCGGGCCGGATGCCGACTCGAGCGGAGTCCCAGCAGAGTCCAGCCCAGCACGCCGAAGACTACTCTATGCGGCTGTTAGTCTATCGGCTGTTAACCCGTGAGGGCCGGCCTGGCGCGTGGCTGACCAGGCGCCCAAGAAAGCCCGTGAGGTGCCCGGATGGCGGACGCCATCACTGATCGTAGTCAGGCCGATCCCGTTCCTGGCCCGGCCGAGAATGCCGCCGGAGCCGCGCGGGAGCGCCCGCGGGTGATCTTGCATATCGGCGAGCCGAAGACCGGTACTACCTTCCTCCAGCAAGTCATGTGGCGGAACCGGGCCGCCCTCGCCGGTCATGGCGTAGTCCTTCCTGGTCACCATCCGCAGGATCACTTCCGCGCTAGCCAGGACCTCCGCGAGATCGAGAAGCTGCCGAGCGATCCGGCCGGCTCATGGACCGGCGAATGGGAGATCCTCGCGAGCGAGGCACGCCAGGCCCAGCGCGTCGCCGTCATCTCGCATGAGCTGTTCTCGGCCGCCGACGCGCGGCAGGCGGAGCGCGCAGTTCGGGCGCTGCGACCGGCCGAGGTCCACGTCGTCATCACCGTCCGTGACATTGCATCCCTGCTTCCCGCGGAGTGGCAGGAAACGGTGAAGCACCGCAACTCCCGCGGCTGGGATGACTGGCTGGGCGACGTGATCGATCGCGAGTCCGTGTCTCCCGACCGGCGGCAGTGGTGGTTCTGGCGGGTGCACGACACGCTGGCGATCCTCGACCTGTGGTCCCAGCACCTCCCGGCCGAAAACATGCACGTGATCACCGCCCCGCCGGCCGCGAAGGGAACCGGGTTGCTTTGGGATCGGTTCGCTGGTGTCCTCGGTGTCGATCCAGGCAGCGTCGACCTCAGCCGGGCCCGGGCCAATTCCTCGCTCGGCATGCCCGAGATCGAGTTCTTGCGGCGGCTGAATGAGCAGTTGCCGGAGGAGGTGCCGGACTGGTTCTACATGTGGAACGTCAAGGAGACACTGGCCCATCAGACGTTGGCGGTCCGGTCGGCGCATGGTCGCCTGCTGCTGCCGGCGAACCGGTACAGCTGGGCGGACGCCTATGCCGACGCGCTGATCTCAGGGCTGCGCAAGTCCGGCTACGACATAGTGGGCGATGTCGATGAACTACTGCCGCGAGTCGTCAGCGAGCCCGGCGCCCGGCCTGACGACCAGCCGGCCGAGCAGGTGCTCGACGTCGCGGTGGAGTCGGCCGCGGCGCTGATCCTCAATCAGTACCGCAAGGCCTATCCGGCGGCAGAGCCGCAGGACGGCCGTGGCGGTCGCGGCGGGCTGGCGGCCCGGGTCGAGTCCACTGTCGCGGCGTCGCCCCGGCTGAAGCGCACCGTGCGCGAGCTCAGCAGCCGGCACGCGTCGGTCCGGCAGCTGCGCATTATGGCCTGGCGTGTCCTGGAGCGATCTAGAGCCCGGAAACTTCCATAGCATGCCGGAGGCCAGCGGTCGCGGCGAGCGAACCCAGGCGCCACGCGCGGTGGCGGTGATCGTCACCTGGAACAGGCGCGACCTGCTGCTCGAGGCGCTAGCCGCGGTGTCCGCCCAGAGCAGGCCGCCCGACGCCGTGATCGTCGTCGACAACGCTTCCGCCGACGGGACCGCTGCCGCAGTTCGCAGCGACTTTCCCGGCGTCCGGCTCGCCACCCTGGGGGTCAACTACGGCGGCGCGGGCGGCTTCGCCTACGGGATGGCGCTCGCCTTGGCCGCGGGTGCAGACGCGATCTGGCTCATGGACGACGACACCGTGCCCGCGCCGGACGCGCTTGCCGCCCTGCTGGCGGCCCGCGATCGGTACCCTGGCGGACCGCCGGCGCTGATCGCCAGCGAGGTCCGCTGGACAGACGGGCGGGCGCACCCGATGAACACGCCCCGGATGAAGCCGTTCGCCTCCGGCGCGGAACGGCGTGCGGCCGCCGTGGCCGGATGCATCCCGATCCGATCGGCGTCGTTCGTGTCGATTCTCGTGGCAGCTGCTGACTGCCGTCGGCGCGGGCTGCCGAAGGCAGACTTCTTCCTGTGGAACGACGATTTCGAGTTCACCACCCGGCTCCTGCGCGGCCGGGCGGGCTTGTTGTGCCCGGCCAGCGTCGTGACGCACAAGACCGCGACTTTCGGCGGGACCGACGCAGATCCGGGCGAGCGGTTCTTCTACGAGGTCCGGAACAAGATCTGGACGCTGCGGACCGATTCGCTGGCGCTGCCAGAGCGGGTGCTCTATGGCGGCTCGACCCTACGGCGGTGGGTACGCACTTATGCGCGATCCCGCCGGCGCGCAACCCTGCGCTCGGCGCTCGGCCGCGGCCTCGCCGCCGGTATCCGGACGGCGCCGCGGCCTAACGACCAGGTGCTGTCGGCCGACGATCCGGGCGTTCGCGCGCTGCTAGCGGGAAAGTCCTGACGATGAGCAGCGGATCCGAACAGCCGTCTGGCCCGCGGGACGCGCCGACCAGAAGGCGCGTGATCGCGCTGGCGGCCGCCGCTATCGCGGCGCCCGGCGCTCTCCTCGCAGCCTGCAGCCAGCCGAGCTCCGGCGCAGGCACCTCCCGTTCCGGCGGGCGTAAGCCTTCGGCGCACCGGTCGCCCCCCAGTGAGAACTCGCTGCCGGGAGACCCGAACTGGGAGATCACGCACCAAGGCAGGCCAGACGCGATGATGGGCTATGCGAATGCGGCCAGCGTGCTGCCTGGCCAGGCCATCACGCTGTTCGCGTCCACCACTGCGCGGTCCTTCAAGGTCAGCGCGCTCAGGATGGGCTGGTACGGGGGCGACCTGGCCCGGCTGGTGTGGAAGTCGGCGAACGTTGCTGGTCACCGGCAGGCGCCGGCCGCCGTGACGCCAGACACCCGGGCGGTGGAGGCGAAGTGGGGCCCGTCCCTCACCATCCCGACGGACGGCTGGCCCGAGGGCGCATATCTGCTGCGCATGGACTCTGAGGCAGGTGCTCAGCGATACGTCCCGGTCACCATTCGGTCGGCCAGCACCAAGGGCAAGACCGTCGTTAAGAACTGCGTCGGCACCTGGCAGGCCTACAACGCCTGGGGCGGCTACAACCTCTACAACGGGCCCGGCGGCGCGTCGGATTACAGTAACCGATCCCTGGCGGTCAGCCTCGACCGGCCATATGACGCCAGCGGGGCCTACATGTTCTTGTGGCACGAGCGGAAGTTCATCACGCTAGCCGAGCGAACCGGTGTGCCGCTCGCGTACGTGACCACCATGGATCTCGACGCGGATCCGCACCTGCTAGATGGCGCCAGCGCGCTGTTCTCGCTGGGCCACGACGAGTACTGGTCCCCGTCTGAGCGAGCGAATGTCACGGCTGCCAGGGACGCTGGGGTCAACGTCGCGTTCCTGGGCGCCAACTGCTGCTTCCGGCGCACCCGCCTGGCCGCCACCAGGCTCGGCGAGCGGCGGCTGATCATTTGCTATAAGACGAGCTACCTCCAGGACCCGATGTACGGCAAGGACGACGCGCTCGTCACGAGCGACTGGCGGGAGCCGCCGAACCGTGACCCGGAGTCGTCGCTCATCGGGACGCTGTACGAATCGAACCCGGTCGACGCGGGGTACGTCGTCGCCACGCCGGAAGCCTGGGTATTCCGGGGCACCGGCGTCGCCAAGGGAACGAGGCTGCCAGGCTTGGTCGGCATCGAGTACGACCGGGTCAATCCGGCAGCACCCATCCAGCGGCCGATCCAGGTCCTCTCCCACTCGCCGCTGACCTGCCGTGGCGTCAACAGCTACGCGGACTCGGCGTACTACACGCACAAGGGCGGTGCCGGGGTCTTCGCCAGCGGGACGATGCGGTGGGTCGCGGCCATGGGCGGCCTGCGAGCCTTCGGCCTTACGCCGCGCACGGCCGCGTTCACCCGGCAGGCGACCGGGAACCTGCTGCACGGGTTTGCTGACGGCCCGGCTGCTTCGAAGTACCCGGCGCAGGACAACCTGGACGCCATGCAAGAGTGGTCAGGCGACCCGATCGCGGCTCAGCACAACTTGTGGCCGCCTGTGGTGCTGTGAGCTAGCCGGGCGGCGGGATGGTGCAACCGGAGCAGGATGGCCGTCCGGCGAAGTAGGACGGGATGGACGGCGAGTCGGCGCGCGGGTTAGTCGGCAGCAGGACCGGCGCACGCGGTGGCTGATTGAAGTTGAAGTCCGAGATGAGGTTGCCGAGGATTGGCGCGTCTTCCCGCACGTTCAGCCGCGGATCAGGCCGGCCATCTGTCGCCGGGTTGAGCCGGGCGCCACCGAGGAAATCATCCTCGATGAACTTGAGGTAGGCGTCGCTGCTGAGCGTCTGGTGATCGACGTAGCCCTGCTTCGTGTACGGGGAGATGACGATCCCGGGCACGCGCAGGCCGTAGCCGTTGGCGTCGACCTTGGGGGGCGCGACGCCATCGTAAAAGCCGCCCCAGTCGTCCCAGTTCAGGAAGATCGCTGTGGAGTTCCAGTCCGGACTTTTCATGACCGCGTTGATCAGCGCGGTGACGTAGGCCTGACCCATATGCACGCTGGCTGGCGGATGGTCGCTGTCGGCCGCAGACGGGACGATCCAGCTCACGGCCGGCAGTGTGCCGGCCTTGGCGGCGGCGAAGTAGTTAGACAGCGGCTGTACGTTGTGCAACTGGTGGTCTTGCTGGACGTCGCCGAAGAGCGGCAGCGGATTCCAGATTCCCGGCGTGCGCCAGTTCTGCGGCACTGACTTGCACGTCAGCGCGGAGCCGACGGTACAGTCGGGCTGGCTGCCGGACTGGACGTAGTAAGCCCAGCTCACGTGGTGCGCATACAGCAGCCAGGTGATGTCGGTCCAGGCGAGGTCGATGGACGTCTTGCCGGTCCGCAGTTCCTGGTCTACGGCCTGCTGGAACTGGTTGACCCCATACGGACCGACGATGTCGTTCACGCAGCCCATCGGCGAGCGGTTGTGACACCTGGCCGACCAGGCGGACACGGTGTACAGGTGCTCGGGCAGCGACCACGAGTTGATCGGCTCGAACATGTGGTCCTGGAGCACGAAGTCGTGGGCGTACGTCCAGTAGTTGGGTATCTCGCCGGCCGTGTGGTAGCCCATGACGTCGGGCGAGCCGGTGACCGCACACGACGGGTTGTTCGGCGTTGTGCAGGCTTTCTGCGCCATGGCTCGCTGCCGGACGAAGCCGTCCATCTTGCCGCGGTTCACATCGGCAACCGAGTTGCCCAGGCCGTGCGGGCCGCCGCCATTGACGTCGGCGGTGTCGTGGTAGGGCTTTGTGCACCCCTTGCCAAGATTTGGCACGCAGATGGCCGAGGCACCGTGGCTCATCGGAACGCCATCAGCTCCCGGATAGGTCCCGAAGTAGCTGTCGAATGACCGGTTCTCCTGCATGATCATGATCACGTGCTTGATCTTGTGAATGCCAGCGGGCACCACGTAGCTGCCAGTCGGGCCGCCAGCGACGGTCCCGGGCGGTGGCCGCCAGTCGCGGTCCGGATGTCCCGGCCGTATGGATGATGTGCAGGCTGCAAGCACCGCCGAGACGAGCACGGCAGCTAGCAGCGTGCCGGGATGACGACCGGCTCGGGCTGGCCTCACGTCCCTGTCACCGCCAGACCGGGTATGCACCCGCGAACACCGCGACATCCGGGCAGTGCACCCCGTGGCCTTGCATGCTGCAGGTACTCCAGCCTCTTCGCTTTATGGACAAACAGTACTTATCCTACTTTTTGTCGCGAAGCTGGCTCAGTCATCTCCGCTGGTTTACGCAGCCGGAGCGCTTCCAGAGCGGCGCTCGCGCCCAGCACGCCCGCAGGCGGCAGCGTGGTCAGCGCCTGGATCTGATAGCGCCAGGAGAACACGTAGACGTCTGATATCAGCAGTATCCCGACAGCGCCAACGAAGAATACCAGGCACCCCAGGGCAAGCTTTCGACCGCGTTCGCTGCTGCGCCGGCTGACCAGCGCGAGCATTGAGCCAACCAGCCCGGTCAGCGTGAAGATCAGCAGCAGCGGGCCCGGCGCATAGCCGCCGTGCAGCTGGTAGGCCCGCAGCAAGCCCGCTAGCGAGCGATCCACCTGCGCCTTGCCGCCATACACCGGCTTGAGGACCTGGTAGTTGATCGGACCAGGCAAGCGGTACTGCACGCCGAGGACGATATCGCCGTTTTGCCGGACGTAGACGTTGGGCAGCAGGGTGGGATAAGTCGTCTGGAACTGCCACCGCGAGATCGGAGTGATCGACTGGCTGTCAACACGGTTCACCTGGTAGAGCCTGATGGCATCGGCTAGCACGCCAGCCACGATCCGTTCCGGCTGCTGGTGCTCGACGGCCTTGTCGAATGCCCGGTAGAGGGCAAGCCGCGCCTGTCCGGTCTGCGGGATAGTCAGCAGCGGCGAATGCGGGTCGTGCTGGAACCAGTCGGAGCTCTGGCGCTGCTCGGCCGGCGTCGGGCACAGCGGCCTGGCGGCCGGCGGGAGCCGCAGCGTCGCGCAGTCGGCAATCTGGGCGAGCCGGGGCGTCAGCTTGCGGCCAGCAGATAGCTGGAAGTGGCCCGTCACCGCGTAGATGGCGCTGCAGTAGATGAAGATGGGTACGGCAAATGCCGCACAAACCGCGCCGCCTCGCAGAATTGCCCGCGACCACTTAACGTTGTCGAACCCTGGCTCCTTGTTGACCAGGAGGTAAAGGACCACGGGCACGATCAGGATGAGGCCGAACTCGTGGACCGTGACCGCTGCGCCGAGGATCAGGCCCGACACGATGACGGCGCGCCAGGACGCGATCGGCTTCCAGAGCAGAATGACCAGCGCCAGGACGACCAGTGCCTCGAAGAAGACGTCGGGCATGATCATCTCTTCGGCCTGCAGTTGGTAGGAGTCGAGCAGGACTGGCGCGATGGCCAGCGCGGCCAGCCAGCGGTTCACGCCCTTGCGCATCAGCAGCACGTAGAGCGCGATGGCCATCGCCAGCCCAAGCAGGTGCTGTACCGCCACCACGGTGCCCAGGTCGCCGACGGCCAGAACGCTGTTGAGCAGGGCCTTATAGCCGAGCGGGTCAGACCCCAGCCACGCGTCATAGAGGTATTTCAGCGAGTCCACGTACAAGATGGCCGGGTGGTAGGCCATCTGGGCGATCACGCGCAGCACGGTGCCTGCTACGAGCAGCACGACCGCGGGCCAGTGCTGGCGCAGGACTGACATGGCCGAGCTGCGCCAGGACCGAGCGGGATGGGCCTCAGCTACGCCGTCGAGCTTGCCAGGCCGCGCCAGCCCACCGATGGTCTTGAGTCGGCGCGACGGGGTCTCGCCCTCCGGAGCGACCGGCTGTGGCGGCAGTTCCGGCGTCATCACGCTGCTGGCCGGCGGCGACGGCTGGCGTGACCTCGCCGCAGATAGCAGCCGCGGCCGGCTCCTGCGGCCGTCGGTCGCGCCCGAACTGGTCGAACGTGGACGTCGCTCGTTAACTGGCCCGGCCGGCACAGGCTCGCTCCTCAACCCTCAACAGCGCGGGATATAGACCAAATATCCGATTCAGGCCATATGCTGGTAAGGTACTACTAAGTCGCGGCCTGACCGAGATACTAGAGCCTACTGGACTTCAGACGTCCGTTTGCGGTCTCGTCGGCGCTGCCGCAGCGGCGGGTCCAGTTCTCCGGGAGCTAGCTGAGCAGCTCGCGGACCCTCGGGATGACCTGTCGACCGTACAGCTCGATGTTGCTCATGAGCTGGTCGTGGGTCAAGCCGGGCATGCCGTACTTCAGGTCGAAGCGGGTGGCGTCGAGAGCCCGGAGATTGGCAGCGATCTTGCGCGCGACGGTTTCGGGTGAGCCGACGTACAGCGCGCCGCTAGGTCCGGTCTCCCGCTCGAACGATTCCGCGGTCGGAATGGCAAAGCCGCGCTCAGATGCCATGAGGGTGATGATGTCCAGCCAGCGCGGCCAGAACTCCGCCTTCGCCTGCTCGTCGGTGGCGGCGACGTGGCCGGGCGAGTGCACGAGCACCGGCAGCGGCTCACGGCCGAACTCCGTCAGAGCGCGCCGGAACAGCTGCGAGTACGCCGCGAACCGGGCCGGCGGCCCGCCGATGATCGCCAGGGCAAGGGAGAACCCGAGGCGCGCAGCCCTGATCACCGACTGCGGGTTGCCGCCGACGCCAATCCAGGCCGGCAGCGGGCCCGACTCGAGGTGCGGCACGACGTCCTGGTGCAGGAGGGGCGCCCGGGTCTTGCCTTGCCAGGTGACCGGTCCGCCCGTCAGCAACTCGGCGAAGAGCGTCGCCTTCTCGTCGAAAAGCAGCTCGTAGTCGGCGAGGTCGTACCCAAATAGCGGGAATGAGTCGATACTCGACCCGCGGCCGAGTATGACTTCAGCCCGGCCGCCGGAGATCGCATTCAGCGTGGAGTACCGCTGGAAGACCCGCACCGGGTCATCGGAGCTGAGCACGGTGACGGCCGAGCCGAGACGGATCCGCTCGGTCCGAGCTGCGATCGCGCCAAGCACCACGTCGCCGGCGGGCATCGGGAAGACGTCGGTGTGATGCTCGCCAATGCCGAAGAAGTCCACGCCCGCCTGTTCGGCGAAGACGCCCTCCTCGACCACGTTCCTGATCGTCTGGGCGTGCGTCAGCGGCTGGCCGCTGGCGTCCGCATTGCGGTCGCCGAAGGTATCGAGTCCGAATGTGTATGTCATGCGAGGTTCCTTTCGTCGCGGCCTACGGCCTGCTCGAATTCGGCGCGCGTCAGCACGCTCCCGAACACCGCCTCGCCGGGTTCAAGCGCGCGGCCGGCTCGCAGGCTCTCCAGCTCCATGGGGTCGTAGCCCAGCCTGTCGAGCATGGCCGCGATTGTGGCCAGCGCTGCAACGTCGTCGGTCGCTGCGCCGGCGGCGCGTCGGTCCGGCGCGCCAGTCGGCCTTGCCCGGTCCTCGAGGTCGTGGTAGCCGATGTGGTTGAGCGCCTTGACCACGGTCGAGCCGGTGAGGCGCGCCGCTACGATCTCGCTGCTGCCGCCGTCTTCGAAGGCAGTCAGCACGCCATCGCTGGCCGGCCAGTAGTTCATGGCGTCGATGACGAGCTTGCCGGACACCAGGCTCGGGTCGATTTCGACGAAGCGGTGCAGTGGAATCGCGAGCACCACGATGTCGGCGCCCGCCACCGCCTCGCTCGCCCATCGCGGTTGCGCGCCGGGGATGAGCAGCTCAGCAATGAGCGCGATGTCTAGCGGGTCGCCCGAGGTTGCGATGCTGACCGGGTAACCGGCTCTGATGGCAAGCCGCGCGATCACAGGCCCGACATGGCCCGCACCGAGCACGGCAATAGTGCTGAGCTGTTCCATCAGAACCCGACGACCTCGCGGACGAGGACAACGTGGATGCGGCCCGGCAGTTCCTGGTGGATCTCCAGGAGCTTGCCGACCGCGCTGTGCTGGCCGTAAGCGGCGACTGCGCGCGCGTCTTCTAGGACAAGGCTGTGCTGGTAGATCCGCTCGCGCGCGGCGGTCAGGGTGGGGACCAGCTTCTGCGCTCCGACGACGAAGATGACGCTGGCAGCGCCCCACGCGTACGAGGCGAGCTGGCTCCCTGAGGCGGACGCGACGACGAGCGTCCCGTCCCTCGTGACGGCGTGCACGCTGCCGAGCGCGTAGTCCGGCTGTCCGCCGATCGCCTTCATCTCTGCCAGCTGCGTTGCGAAGTCAAGCTCGGCCATCTTGTTGCGAGCCGACTCATACAGGCCGCTGTCGTTGATCGCGTCGGCGATCCCGGTCTCCTGCAGTGTCACCGACGTGTTCGTCATCACCGAGGAGCCGTGCGGGATGCGGGACAAGACTGCCTGACGAGCGGCGTCGAGATCGTCAACGACTTCAATGCTGAAGCCGTGTTCCTCAAGCGCCGTGACGGTCGCCGCGAGCGTCTGCTCGTCCGGCAGAGTGGCAAAGCTGGCGGGCGTCTGGGTCGTGGTCATAGGAGATCCTCCCGGCTGGGTCAGCTGCTAGGTCGGTGCTCGGATGGTAACCGGACTTTACCCCGGTTCTATTCCGTCGTTAAAATGGGCCCATGAACCAGCCCGTGGCGGGGCTCACGCTGGGGCTCCCCCAGCCCGAGCGAGCGGACGCTGCCAGGAACCGGCGGATTCTGCTGGCCGCGGCGCGTGAGATGCTCGCCGGACAAGGCCCAGACAAGATCACCATGGACGCGCTGGCGGAGCAGGCCAAGCTGGGCAAGGGGACGGTGTTCCGGCGATTCGGTACCCGGGCGGGCATCTTCCAGGCATTGCTGGACGACGACGAGCGGGACTTCCAGCAGCGGGTGCTGTCCGGCCCGCCGCCCCTTGGCCCGGGCGCTGCTCCCCTCGACCGCCTCATCGCCTATGGGCGGGCCAGGATCGAGTTCCTGACCGAGCATCGAGACATCGCGCGAGCAGCGCTAGACGGCAGCCAGCCGGTGCCAGCCGGTGCGCAGACGCCAATGTCGCGGGTCCACATCAGGTACCTGCTGCAGGAAATGCGCCTCGGCGCCTCCGAGCCGGACGTACTCGCTCTCCAGCTCACCGCCGCGCTGGACGGACCCCTGCTGCTCTACCTGTCCGACCTCGCAGACGTGCCTGTCGTCAGCGAGCGCCTTGGCCGCGGCTGGGAAGACCTTGTCCGCCGCGTCTGCCGTGCGTAATTGATACCGCCGCCGGCATTAGTAGGCGCGAGCGAAGATCACCCGCTTGCCGTAGGCGGACGGCTTGCCGCAGCGGATGCAACTGCCTTGCTCGGGCTCGCCTGCTAGCGGGATGCAGCGCGGGCTGGCGGTCGTTTCGGCCTTGATCTCGTCTTCGCAGGCCTCGTCGCCACAGTGCAGGGCCAGCGCCCAGCCAACCGCGACGGCAGTGGCAAACTCGAGCCAGGAGTTAACCACCGCGGTACGTTCGTCGCGGAAATTAACGGAGCGCTGCGCCAGCACCGCCTGAAACGCCGCAAGCTCGGCCGCAAGCAGGTGGGGCGCTCGAGTCAGCGGGACGGCCTCTTTGGCGGCGTCTTGGCGCCGGTAATTCAGGCGGCGGGACATCAGGGCGGTACCGGCGGCCAGGTCGCGCGGGCCAAGCTCGAGCCGGATCGGCACGCCGCGCATCTCCCAGTCATTGAACTTGAAGCCAGGCGACAACTGGTGCCGGTCATCCACGTGCGTCCGGATGCCCGCGCGCTGCAGCGTCGCGGCTAGCTCGGCAGCCGCGGCCGACGTCGTCTCTGCCTGCTCGCCGCGGCCGATCGGGACGATCACCACCTGGTAGGGGGCCAGGGCTGGCGGCAGCACCAGGCCTTTGTCGTCTCCATGGGCCATGATCACGCCGCCGACCATCCTGGTGCTCATGCCCCACGAGGTGGTGTGGCACAGCTCGGCCGTGCCGCTCTCGCCGGTGTAGGTGATCCCGAAGGCAGCTGCGAAGTTCGTTCCCATGAAGTGGGAGGTGCCTGCTTGCAAGGCGCGCCCGTCCCGCATCATGCCCTCGATCGTGAACGTACGCTCGGCCCCGGCGAACCGCTCTCGCGGCGTCTTCTCGCCCGGCACGGTGGCCAGGGCCGCGACTTCCACAGCGACATCCTGGTAAAAGCCGAGCGCCAGCATCGTTTCTGCCGTCGCATCGTGCGCCGTGGCATGCGCGGTGTGGCCCTCTTGCCACAGGAACTCGCTAGTGCGAAGGAACATCCGAGGGCGCATCTCCCAGCGGAGCACGTTGCCCCACTGGTTCAGCAGCAGTGGCAGGTCCCGGTGCGAGCTTATCCACTTGGCCATCATCTCGCCGATGATCGTTTCCGACGTCGGCCTGATGACCAGCGGCTCCTCTAGCTCCTTGCCGCCCGCGCGGGTGACCGTGAACAGCTCAGGCGCGAACCCCTCGACGTGCTCGGCCTCGCGCTCCATATAGCTCTGCGGGATCAACAGCGGGAAGTATGCGTTCTGGTGTCCAGTGGCCTTAATCCGCCGATCCAGGTCTGCCTGCAGCAACTCCCAGATCCGATACCCGTACGGCCTGATGACCATGCTGCCGCGGACCGGTCCCCGGTCCACCAGCTCGGCGCGGAAGACGACGTCGTTGTACCAGGCCGAGAAATCCTCGCTCTGCGGAGTAACACTGCGCTCGTCACGTGCCATGATCTTCAGGTTACCGAGCCGGCGACCGTTCATCCGGCTCGCATGGTCGGCGCGCGCGACGGGCGCGGCGCGCGCGCCCGCGTTAGCGGTACCGCGGGTCGCGCGCGCTCGCGACGTCTGGGTCTAGCCAGCTAGAGGTTGAAGGCACTGGCCAGCCGAGCGCGGCTCCTCCATGTAGCCGGCGGCGAGCTGAGCCACGTAACCGGCTACGCGTCGCGGACGACCTCGTACGCGACGAAGGCCAGGCCCGCACCGATAGTCCTGGAACTGACCAGGCGCAGGGATTTCTTATCGCTGGTCGCGCCGAAGAGACGCTGGCCGGCGCCGAGCACGACTGGGAAGATCACGAGCCGCAGCTCGTCGACAAGATCGTGCTCGAGGAGCGTGTGCGCGAGCTGGCCGCTCGCGTAGACCAGGATTTCGCCATTGATCTCCTCCTTCAGCTTCGTCACCTCCTTCACCACGTCGCCCCTCAGCACCGTCGAGTTGGACCACAGGGGCTCATCGATGGTCGAGGACACCGTGTACTTGGGCATGCTGTTCAGCTTGTCCGCCCACACGCCGCTCCGCGCCAGCCACCGCGTGGCGAACCACTCGTCGCTCCGCCGCCCCAGCAGCAATGCTTCGGCGCCAAGTGCCTCGGTGGTCTCGACCGTGGCCCACTCCTCGAGGTCCTTGCCGCCAAACTGGCCGAACCAGCCGCCGAGCCTGAAACCCTCCTCGCCGGTCGGGTCCTCGACGACCCCGTCGAGCGAGCTGTTGGTCGTGATCACGATCTTTCCCATTCCGGTCCTCCTTCGCAGCTGTGCCACTGTCACCGATGCAGACACGGCCCCGGCGGCAAACAGGGCGCTGGCAGGCCGCCCAGTTCGCCGCTCGATCGGTGTCGTGCGAGTAAAAGGGGTGCCTGGCACGTGCCCTGCGCGGGGAAATGCCGGCAATGTCGGCCGTCTCAGCGGCTGCAATAGCCGCGTGGCTGGCCTGCGCGAGGCGGCAGCCGCGCGGCGATTTGCGCGTTGCTTAGCCCTAAGGTGAGGAGCCCGAGCACTTCCGCCTCCCGAG
>DATIOU010000217.1:0-31264 GCA_035472835.1 Streptosporangiaceae bacterium
TCCATGACGGCCGCAAGCTCGCGGCAGGTCTGGGCGTCGATGGGGCCCACGCTCGCCACCTCGCCGGGTTCCCGGGTCAGGCCCAGCCACGCTGACATCGGCATGGTGAGGTTGATTGAGCCGGTCAGCGCGGCTCCAGCAGCTGAAGGCTGCGGGGAGCTGGCGGCCGGGGCGGCGTTCGGGGGCGGGGTGAAGTCCGGGGTCGGGGTGGAGTCGGTCGCCTGGGTGGAGTCCGGGGTCGGGGCGGCGCCATCGGCTGTGCTCGATGGGAGTAGCGACTCCACGGGACGGCCGGTGAGCAGTGCTATGTACACCGCGGCCCGGAGCTGATCCATCGTCTCGGTCGCGCCGTTCTTACGCAGCCAGCCAGCGCAGACCGTCAGCCGCGCGTTCGCGTGGATCACGTCCGAGGTGGCCAGTTCGCGGCCGGCCAGTGCGGCGTTCCCGGAGGTCTCGGTCCAGGTGTGGACTCCGCTGTCCGTGCGGGCTTCCTCCCGTCGCCGTTCGGCCGCCTCGGGATCGTAGGCCAGCACGGCGCCCGTCAGCGCCGCTCTTAGTTGCCCGGAAGTCACGTTGCTGGCGCGTTCGAGAAGGCTCGCCGCGATGGCGCGGGCTGGGTCATCGGGCAGCCCCGCGAGCAAGTCCGGGAACAGGCTTGCCTTTGGCCAGTCGATCTCGCCTCGCTTCAGCGCGGCGTGCACGTCAGGGAGGCGGTCAAGGCCGCCAGCGGTATCGAGAAGCTGATTCGCGGAGCGGGCGGTCAGCCGAAGCGCCGCGGCCACCTCATCGTTGACGTGCTCGGCCAGGCTCGGCCGCTTCAGTTCGAGGGCCTGGGCCTCGCGACGACGCGCTAGCGTCATCAAGGTCGCTGCCTGGCCGGCCTGAGCCCACGCGGCGAGCCGCTGCCATGCGCACAGCACACCGATGAGCGCGGACTCACCGAGTTCAGCGCGGTTCGCGTCGGTTCCGGCAGCGAACCCAGCGAGGTCGGGACCAGGCACAAGTTTGTCGAGCGGACCGCCGGCGGCAAGGCCGATCCCGGCCGACTCAGCCTCGATGTCGTGGTGCCAGAACCCGGCCGGATCGGTCTCGATCGGACCGCCCCAGGGCCTGGCTAGGTAATCAGCGCGGACCTCGTCGGGCAGGCCGCGTAACCAGGCCGCGTACTCGGCCTCGTCGGTCTGGCCCGTGTCGATGTCGGCGGCGTAGCCGGTGACGATCTCGTCGTCGAACCACACGGGGACGTTGTCCTGGTCGTGGAGAGCGTCCTGGTCGTGGGGAGCGTCCTGGTCAAGGGGAGCGTCCTGGCCAAGCAGCGAGTCGTCAGCATCGAAGTCCCGCTCTTCGCTCATGTGTCCGATCACCTCCCGCTGCTCCGCCAGGTACTCGTACATAATATCGAGCCCCACTGACATTCTGCCGCATCGGCTACTTGCATGCCCGAAGATCAGGTGGCTTGGGCCTTCTTGGCGCGGCTCGGCGCCACCCTCGGCGGCTCGCCGGGCTGCTTGGGGTAGACCGGCGGCCATGGCGCGTCGAGCAGGCCGGCCGCCATGTCCCGCTCATGCATGGCCAGGAACGGGGCCAGCGTCTGCGGGTCGTCGTTCATCGCGAGCCAAGGATCGCCGACAGCCTCGAGCCGCCGCGGCAGCGTGGAGATCGTGAACTGGTCGGGATGAACCTCGTCGATTTCGTCCCAGCTCAGCGGCGTCGAGACCTGCGCGCCGGGCCGGGCGCGTACTGACCACGCACCGAACACGGTCTTGTGCGGAGCGTTCTGGTTGAAGTCGACGAAGACCCGCTGGCCGCGTTCTTCCTTCCACCAGGCGGCCGTGATGAGGTCCGGGCGCCGGCGCTCCAGCTCCCGCGCGATCGCGACCGCCGAGCTTCGCACCTGATAGGAGTCCCACTGCGGCTGGAGCCGGATGTAGACGTGCAGGCCCCGGTTGCCTGTCGTCTTCGGGTAGCCGGTCACCCCGTTGTCTGCCAGCAGCGTCCGCAGCTCGGCGGCCGCCTGCTGGATGTGGCTGAAGTTCACGCCGGGCGTCGGGTCGAGGTCGATGCGCAGCTCGTCGGTGTGGTCGGGATCGGTGGCAAGGTGCGGCCAGACGTGGAAGCCGAGGCAGCCCAGGTTCACGGCCCACAGGACATGATCAATATCGGCGGCGACGAGCGCTTCGGACGTCGTCCCGTTCGGGGTCGCCACGACGGTCGTCCGGAGCCAGGACGGCTTATTCTTCGGCACCCGCTTCTGGAAGAACGACGGACCGCTGGCGCCTTCCGGGAAACGCTGGAGCAGCACTGGACGTCCGCCCATCGTCCGCATCAGCGGCTCGGCGACGCGCAGGTAGTGCTCCGCGAGGTCGGCCTTGGTCTCGCCGTGCTCGGCGAAGTAGACCTTCTCTCCTGATGTGATCAGGTCACGACCGGTCATGGCGAAAACGCTAGCAGTGGTGGCTCGGGACTGCTCGCCCAGCAAAGCCGAGCAGGCCAGGGCCGCCGGCCACGAGAACCCCGTTCCCGGCATATGGTTGTTCGCTAGTCGTCCTGTCAGCAATTGACTCAGTGGAGAACGATGACCGGCCCGGAATTGAGAACCCGACTCGCCCAGGTGGCCGAGCAGCCGAACGGCGGGGCCGCCGCGGCGGCCGCCCTGAGCAGCTGGCTGTCGGCCGAGCATCCGTTCGTCAACGGAGCCGAGCTGGGGCGGTTCGCCGAGCTGGCGCCGGTGAGCCTGATCGTGGACTCGTTCCGGTGCGATATCCCGTTCGGGACGGGCGGGCGGCGCGGCCGGGTCGGGATCGGGCCGAACCGGATCAACCCGCGGACGCTGGCGCTGACGGTGGCCGGGCACTGCGAATTCCTGCGCGCGACCGCGCCTGGCGCCGCCAGGACGGTGGTCGTAGCCAACGACACCAGGGTCTTCACCGACATCAACGCCGCGCACACGTTCATGGGGGCGGACTGGTCACTGCTCGGCACCAGCTCCCGCAGTCTGGCGCTGCTGGCCTGCCAGATCTACGCCGTCTACGGGTTCGACACGTACCTCACCGCGCCGAAGGACCACGACGGGTACATGCCGACCCCGGAGCTGTCGTTCGCGATCCGCGAGCTCGGGGCCGCCGGCGGTTTGAACGTCTCGGCGTCGCACAACCACCCCGACGACAACGGCTTCAAGGTCTATACGCCCACGGGCGGCCAGTACTGCCCGCCCGACGACGCGACCCTGTCGCGGGCGGTCGAGCAGGTCAAGCTTGACGGTGACATCGAGCGGCTCGTTGCCAGGTATATGGGCGCGGCAGCGGAGATCCCGGCCGACGTGCACCGCGCCTACATCGCCATGTACGTCGACAAGTCCGCGGCCGTCTGCGCGTCGTCCGAGCCGGTCCGCGCCGGCGTGCCAATCGTGTACACGCCGCTGTGCGGCACCGGACTCGCCAACGTGGGCGAGACGCTGACCGAGGCCGGTTACCGGGTCCACGTGCCGCTCGACCAGTATCCAGATGGCTCATTCGCGTCGATCCCGCTCCGGTCGCCCAACCCGGAGATTCCCGGCGTCACCGACCCGGCCATCGACTTCGCCGCCACAGTTGACGCCGAGGTCGTCCTGTCGACCGACCCGGACGCCGACCGTCTGGGCGTGGAGGTGAAGCTCGCCGACGGTACGTGGCGGCACCTGACCGGGAACCAGATCGGCGCGATGATCGCCTACTTCCTGATCGCCGACCAGGACGGGCCGCGGCTCGCCGGCCCGCTGATCACCACCGTGGCGACAAGCCGGGTGCTGCGGGCAATCGCGGCTCTCGGTGACGGCGTCGACGTGACCGACGACCTCATGATCGGGTTCAAGTTCATCGGTCAGCTGCTAGACACGATGGAGGACGAAACCGGCGCCGCAGCTCTCGTGCTGGCTTCGGAGGAAAGCCACGGTTACCTCACCACGACCAGCCTGCGGGACAAGGACGCCGCCTCGGGCGGGTACATCGTCGCGCACCTGCACGCGCTGATGCGCAGCCGCCGCCTGACCCTGTGGGATTACCTCATGCGGGTGTTCGCGGCCGTCGGCGTGCACATCGAGCACGGCCGGTCGCTGGTGCTGCTCGGCGCCGACGGTGCGGAGAAGATCAAGGCCGTCATGCGCTCGCTGCGGGCCGAGCCGCTCGCCACCCTGGGTAGTGAGCCGGTGCTGGTGCGGCACGACTTCCTGGTCGACGGCGTCGACCCGGCCACCGGTCCGCTCACCGAGGGGGAGCGGGCGTCGCGCGACGTACTCGAGCTGATGAGCGAGCACTACCGGATCGTGGTCCGGGCATCCGGGACGGAGGCCAAGCTCAAGTACTACTTCGACTTCCGCGAGGAGCCCGTGGCTCGGTCGGTCGCGGAGCGCCATGAAGAGCTGGCGCCGCGCGTCTGGGCCGACTGCGCTGCCGTCTACGCCGACCTGGCCTGCCGGGCGGGTTACGAGCTGTCGGCGCGGGCACTAGAACTACCGGACGTCATGCCAGTGCAGGAGAAGGCCGCCATTCAATGAACGACCGGGCAGGTCAGCCCGCCACCGAGGCGGACCTGGTAGACGTTGGTTCGCTGGTGACCGCGTACTACACCGAGCACCCGGATCCCGCCGAGCCGTCCCAGCAGGTCACCTTCGGCACCTCGGGGCACCGCGGCAGTTCGCTGCGGCTGTCGTTCAATGAAGACCACATCGCGGCGACGACGCAGGCGATCTGCGAGCAGCGGGCCGCCGCCGGCGTCACCGGCCCGATCTTCATCGGCGGTGACACCCACGCGCTGTCCGAGCCTGCCATGGACACCGCGCTGGAAGTGCTAGCCGCTAACGGCGCGGAAATCCTCATCGACAGCCGCGACGGCTACACACCCACCCCCGCGGTGTCCCGCGCGATCCTGGCCTACAACGTCGGTCGCAACGCCGGGCTGGCCGACGGGATAGTAGTCACCCCGTCGCACAATCCGCCGGAAGACGGCGGCTTCAAGTACAACCCGCCCGACGGCGGGCCGGCCGGCGCGCAGATCACCGGCGCCATTCAGCATCGGGCCAACGAGCTGCTGGCGGGCGGACTCGGGGACGTCAAGCGGATTCCGCTCGCCCAGGCGCGGAAGGCCGCTGGCCGGTTCGACTTCCTGGGCGAGTACGTGGCTGCGCTGCCCTCCGTGGTGGACCTTGAGGCGATCCGGGCGGCACGAGTTCGGATCGGCGCCGACCCCCTAGGCGGTGCGAGCGTTCACTACTGGAGCGAGATCGCGGAGCGGTATGAGCTCGAGCTGACCGTGGTGAACCAGGTCGTCGACAAGACGTTCCGGTTCATGACGCTCGACTGGGACGGCCGGATCCGGATGGACTGCTCGTCGCCGTACGCGATGGCGTCGCTGATCACGCGGCGAGACGACTTCGCGATCGCGACCGGCAATGACACCGACGCCGATCGGCACGGCATCGTGACGCCTGACGCGGGCCTGCTGAACCCCAATCACTACCTCGCGGCCGCCATCGACTACCTGTACCGGCACCGCGAGGACTGGCCGGCCAAGGCAGCGGTCGGCAAGACAATGGTCAGTTCTTCGATCATCGACCGGGTCGCCGACGACTGCGGCCGGACGCTGACCGAGGTGCCGGTCGGGTTCAAGTGGTTCGTGCCCGGCCTGCTCGACGGGAGTGTCGCATTCGGCGGCGAGGAGAGCGCCGGCGCCTCATTCCTGCGCCGCGACGGCCGCGTGTGGACCACGGACAAGGACGGCATCATCCTGGATCTGCTGGCGGCTGAGATCCTGGCGGTCACGGGGAGCACGCCGAGCGAGCATTACCGGTCCATCGCCGAGCGTCTCGGCGACCCGGCCTACGCGCGCATCGACGCGCCGGCCACGCGGGAGCAGAAAGCGGTGCTCGCCCGGCTCTCGCCTGAGCAGTTCGGGGCGGCCGAGCTGGCCAGCGAGCCAATCCTGGCCAGGCTCACCGCCGCCCCTGGCAACGGCGAGCCGCTCGGCGGCATCAAGGTCGTCACCGAGTCCGGCTGGTTCGCTGCCCGGCCGTCCGGCACCGAGGACGTGTACAAGCTGTACGCCGAGTCATTCCGCGGGCCTGGGCACCTCGCAAGGATCCAGGCCGAGGCGCAGCAGCTCCTGACCGGCATCCTCGGCTAACTCGTGACGACGTGGTGACCTGCAGAAGAATGAAACCGTGCTCGATGACGCGCGGCTTCCGGTACTGATTGTCAATGTCGCGCGCGTCCACGACGTGCGGCGGCTGCACCTTGCCTGCGAGCGGGCCGCGGCGGCGAACGGCTGGCGACCGCCCGTCCTGCTCTGGACGACGCCCAGCGACCCCGGCTCCGCCCAGACGCGGCGTGCTCTCGAGCTCGGCGCCGGCCTGGTCATCGCAGTCGGCGGCGACGGCACGCTCCGTGCTTGCGCCGAAGTCCTCGCGGGCGGTCCGGTGCCCCTCGCGACCGTCCCGGTCGGCTCTGCGAACCTCACAGCGAACGCTCTGGGCTTGCCCGCCCGTGCGGAAGCAGCGATGCAGGTGGCGTTCGGCGGGTGCGAGCGCCAGATCGACCTCGCGGTCGCCGACGGCATCACGTTCGCCGCGATGGCGGGTATCGGACTGGACGCGGCCGTCGTCGGCGCGACCCCGGGCGGGCTCAAGCGCGTGGCTGGCTGGGCTGCGTACGCGGCCGCCGCAACGGCGCAGGTGCTGCGGCGGCGGGCCACGTTCAGCGTCCGACTGGACGATGGCGGCCGCATGATCCGGCGGGCGCACTCGGTCACCGTCGGGAACTCCGGAGCGCTGCCGGGCGGGTTCCTCATCATGCCTTCCGCCCGGCTCGACGACGGCCTGCTCGACGTCGTCATCCTGGCGCCGGCCACCCCGCTCGGCTGGGTCAACGTCGGCTGCCGCGTACTGATCGGCAGCGGTCGCGACGACGCGCGGCTCGAGCGATACCGGGCGCGCACCGTGGAGATCAGCGCCGACGCCGACCTGCCGCGCCAGATTGACGGCGAACTGATCGCGCCAGCCAGGTCGCTCACGGTGGCGGTGCGGCCCGGCGCGCTCAAGGTCCGCGTACCCGGCTAGCTCGGCGGGCCACACGATCCGATGATTGCCTGGTCAGCCACCAGGCGGTGACCAGAGGGGGTCGGCGATCTCGAAGCCGATATCGCGTCCCCACGTGTTGCGGTAGGCGACCTCATGGACCGGGCGCCTGACCGCCACACCCCAGCGGCCGGTCGGGTAGCCAAACGACACGCAGCAGGCCATCGTCCAGCCCTTGCCGGGCGGTACGCCGAGGATCTGCATGGCTTCCTCGCCATGGAAGATGCCGAGGACCGATGTGATCGCGCTGCCGACGCCCTCCGCTCTAGCCGCGAGCTGCGCACTCCAGACGGCCGGGAAGATGGATCCGCCGCTGGTGTCGCCGCGGGCGAACGCGACGAGGAACAGCGGCACCGTCTCGAAGTGGTCGGCCAGGTGCTGCGCGGAGGACTGGACCCGCAGCAGCGACGCGCTGTCCGGGTCGTCGGGCGTGGCCCTGGCCCGCTCCAGCCGATCGCGGTAGGCGACCGCCCACAGCTGAGCGATGGCGTCGCGGTAGAGCGGGGCGAGTCGGCCCTTGACCTCCGGATCGTCGATCAGCAAGAAGCGCCAGTTCTGCGCGTTGCCGCCGCTCGGCGCCCGGATCGCCGTGTCCAGGATGCGGGCCTGTACTTCGACGGAGATCGGGTCCGGCTTGACTCGCCGCATCGCCCTGGTCGTGTACAGCCCCTCACGGATGTCCATCGGGTCTCCCTCCCGGCCGGTCGCTGACCGGATCATGCCACACGCTACGCATTGCGTCGTGAGTGACGTTTGTGATGCAGTGGCGGCTAGAAGCCGGAACGAGCCTGGGGAGGGAGTATGCGGGGCTTCAAGAACTTCCTGTTAAGAGGCGACGTCATCGTCATAGCCGTCGGGCTGATCGTCGCGCTCGCGTTCAGCACCCTCATCAGCGCGTTCACTACCAGCATCATCGACCCGATCATCGCGCGGGCCGAAGGTAAATCCTCCATCGGCCTTGGCTGGCAGCTCGGCTCCGCGGGCAACAAGGCCACGTTCCTTAATTTCGGGTCGTTCATCTCAGCCGTCATCTACTTCGTGATCTTCATGGCGGTCGTCTACTTCGTGATCGTCCTGCCGTACAAGTTCATTTCCGCGCGGCGCGGTGTCACCGTCTTCGGCGACCCGCCGACGGTTAAGACGTGCCCGGCCTGCTTGTCCGCTGACCTGTCGGCAGCGGCGACGAAGTGCAAGTACTGCGGCTCGGATCAGCCAGTGCTGGCGGCGGCCGACTGACGGTCAGCCAACGAAGGACAGCCGTACCTCCCGATCGGGATTGTCCACGTTGAGGTCGACGACGGTGATCGACTGCCACGTGCCGAGCGCCAGCCGTCCGCCGATCACCGGCACGGTCGCATAGGGCGGGATGAGCGCGGGCAGCACGTGGGAACGGCCGTGCCCGGGCGAGCCGTGCGCATGCCGCCACCGTCTGTCCGCGGGCAGCAAGTCCGCCAGCGCGGCCAGCAGGTCGTCGTCGCTGCCAGCGCCGAGCTCGATGACGGCGACGCCCGCGGTGGCGTGCGGTATGAATACGTGCAGCAGGCCGTCGCCGTTGCCGGCGGACTCGCGCGCGAACTCGTTGCACTGCCGCGTGATGTCCTGGACGACCGGCGTGCGCCCGGTGTGGACTTCGAACGTCAGCGTCTTCATGGCATCAGGTCCGCAGGTAGGAAGCGCCGTTGAGGTCGAGTATCGCGCCGGTGGCCCAGGCTGCCTCGGGCGAGGCCAGGTACAGGACGGCGGCCGCGACCTCCGCTGGCTGCGCGACGCGCCCGAACGGGCTCTGCGCGCGGATCGCGGTGCCGCTGTCGCCCTTGAGGTGCGGCGCCGCCATGTCCGTTTCGACGAATCCGGGTGCGACCGCCGTCACTGTGATGTTGTGCGGAGCTAGCGCGATTGCCAGGGACTGGCCGAACGCGTTCAGGCCAGCCTTGCTGGCCCCATAGGCGGGTTGGCCTGGCTCACCGCGGAACGCGCCCCGCGACGATACGTTCACGATGGCGCCACCGCCGCCGGCAATCATGTGCTGCACCGCGCACCAGGTGACGTTGGCGGCGCCGATCAGGTTGAGCCCGATCATGTCGTGCCAGGCCTGCTGCCACGCCGCATACGAGACTTCGGCTACCGGTTGGGACGCACGGCCGTAACTGGCGGCATTGTTTACCAGGACGTCAAGTCCACCGAGCTGCTCGGCAGCGGAGTCGACCATGCGGCGTACCGCGTCTGGATCGCCTATGTCGGCCTGCACGAGCACGTGCCCGGCACCGGGCAGGCTGGCCGCCACGGCCGCCGCCAGGTCGGGCGAGTCGCGATGGTGAACAGCGACGGTGTCGCCCGCCGCCGCGAATGCCTCTGCCACGGCTCGGCCGATTCCTCGCGAGGAGCCCGTTACCAGAATCTTGCGTCGTGTCACGTTTTGACCCTAGCGGGATAGCACCGCGGTTCCTGCCGGTGCCTGCGGCGACCAAGCTAGCTCTGCTCCAGGGCTCGCTTCCGCAGGTCATCGCGAATGATGCGGCCGAGCTTGCGGGTTTCGCGGAAGTCGAGCATCGCACCGGCGGCTGCCCCGGTCAGCAGCGGAGCGAGCGCCAGGGCGCTCTTGCTCGCCTTGGCCAGCAGCCGGCGCTCCAGCTTGCGGCGCAGCGGCGAGCCCACGGCGAACGCCAGGCCGCTGGTGGTGACGCGAACCCCGCGACGGTCGGCCCACGAGCCCACATAAGCGATCATGCGCTGCGGCGCCGTTCCAGGGGCCCGCATCCCGTAGACCTCGTGCAGCTCAGCGATGAGCTTCAGCTCGACGGCGACCAGCGCCATCGTCTCGACGACGAGCTCGACTGGCGCCGTCGGGATGAATGGCACTGCCGCCGTAGCGCCGACCGCGGCGCCGACGCCACCTGACGCGCGGGCCGCGCCGGCGATGAGAACGTCGGCGAGCTGCTCGGTGTTCAGGTCCGGATGCTGCTGCTGCAGCGTGGCGAGGGTGCGGATCGGCACCTTCGGCGCCATCTCCAGGACCTGGCTGCTCAGCCATCGACCCGTCGCGCGCAGTCCCCGGGCCGTGGCCGAGCCGCCCGCCCGAGCGCGCCGGCCGGAAATCCGGGCGCCCGATCTCAGGCTGCGCCTGGTGGCCCGGCCGCTGCGGTTCGCCAGGTCCGCGATCTGGCGGGCGAGCCGCTTGCGCCGCGGTTCAGTCTCGGCCTCGCTGAGCTCGCCCGCCAGCTCGGCTACGCGTTCGGGCAACTGGCCATTAGGCAGCGCTACTTCGCTGGACGGCTGCTGATCGTCGGCCTTCCTGGCTGGGCTCATACGTAATCGCTACCCGCGATCTAGACGGTTATCGCTCCGCTAGCCGGTCTGATGCTCAAGCGCCCTGCGGGTCAGCACGCGAGCCAGATGCCGGCGGTAGTCGCGGTCGGCGTGCATGTCCTCACCAGGTGATGTGCCCTCGGCGGCGTGTTCCGCGGCCGCCGCCGGGCTGGCGCCGGCAGCCAGCGCCCGCTCGGCGGCCGTGGCGCGCAGTGGCGTCGCACCCATATTGGCGAGTGCGATCCGGCCGTCGATGGCGGCGACGCCTACGATCGCCCAGTCGTTGGCCCGGCGGACAAACTTCTGGTACCCCCACGGGACTCCGGGGCGGCGGGGTACCCGGACGGCAATCAGGACCTCAGCTGGCTCCATAACCGTCTCAAAGTAGCCACGGAAGCAGCTGTCGGCGGCCACGGTGCGGGTGCCGTTCGGGCCCTGGAGCACCACCGAGCCCCCGAGCGCGACCAGCGTCATCGGCAAGTCCGCGGCCGGGTCGGCGTGGGACAGCGAGCCGCCGATCGTGCCGCGGTGGCGGATCTGCGGGTCGCCGACCTGTGATGCGGCGTAGGCGAGCAGCGGTGCCTCGGCGCGGACGAGCTCGGACGCGGCGAGGTCGGCGTGCCGGGTGGTGGCGCCGATGACGAGCTCGTCGCCGTCGGTGGTGACGCCCGCCAGCTCGGTCAGGCCGCCGATGTCGATCAGCAGTTCGGGCGCTGCGAGCCGGAGCTTCATCATCGGCAGCAGCGAGTGACCGCCGGCCAGGAGCTTGGCGTCGTCGCCGCGCTCGGCCAGCAAGCTGATCGCGTGCTCGGTGGACTCGGCCGCGACGTAATCGAACTGCGCCGGGATCATGCGCTCACCTCAGTGCTGGCATCGGCAGCCGCAAGAACGGCCCGGATGATGTTGTGGTAGCCGGTGCACCGGCACAGGTTGCCTTCGAGCGCTTCGCGAGCCTGCTCTTCGGTCGGGTGCGGGTTCTCCGACAGCAGGCCGATTGTGGCCATCACCATGCCCGGCGTGCAGAATCCGCACTGGAGGCCGTGGTTCTGCCGGAACGCCGCCTGCACTGGGTGCAGCTCGCCCACGGGTGCGAGCCCTTCGGCCGTGATGACGTCGTGCCCGGCCGCCTGCACGGCGAGCACCGTGCAGGACTTCACCGACTTGCCATCGAGCAGCACGGTGCAGGCACCGCATGAGGTGGTGTCACAGCCCACGTTCGCAGCACGAAGGCCAAGGACCTCGCGCAGGTAGTGCACGAGCAGCAGCCGCGGCTCGACCTCGTCGGACCGCTTCTCGCCGTTGACGGTCAGCTCGATGCGCGTCATCAGTGCTCCGATCCAGACTCGGCCGTGGCCGCTTGCTGTATTGCCTGCCAGACCCGACGGGACGTGGCAGGCAGGTCGATGTGGCGGACGCCGAGGTGCGCGACGGCGTCGATGATCGCGTTCTGCACGGCGGGCGTCGCGCCGATCGAGCCAGCCTCGCCGATGCCCTTGGCGCCGAGCGGGTTGTACGTGGTCGGCGTCGCCATGTCTGCCAGCTCGAAGCTCGGCACTTCGGTGGCCGATAGGAACGGGTAGTCGGCGAAGCTGGTCGTCAGCGGGTTGCCGTCGGCGTCGTAGACGACTTCCTCCAGGAACGCCTGCGCGGCGCCCTGGGCGATGCCGCCGTGCCGCTGGCCTTCCGCGAGCAGCGGGTTGAGCACGATGCCCGCGTCGTCGACAGTGATGACGCGCCGCAACGTCGCCTTGCCGGTCTCGGTGTCGACGTCGACCACCGCAACGTGAGTGCCGAACGGGAACGTCGCGCCCGGCGCGGAGAACACGGCTCGGACCAGGAGCCGCTCGTTCTCGGCTAGCTGCGTGAGGGGCACGGATGCGTCCGGGTCTCCCGCTACCGCGAACACGCTGCGGCTCTTATCGAAGACGAGGTCGGCCGCGTTGGCCTCGAGCTGGTCCGCGGCTCGGAGCCTGGCCATCTCGATGAGCTCCTGGGACGCCTGCTGCACGGCGGCGCCGCCTTGCTGGAGGCTGCGGGAGCCGCCGGTGCCGCCGCCTTCGGGTATCAGGTCGGTGTCGCCCCACTTGAGCGTGATCTTGTCCACGGGGATGCCGAGCTCATCGCTGGCTAGCATCGCCCATGCGGTCGCGTGGCCCTGGCCGTGCGGTGAGGTGCCGGTGAGGATCGTCGCGGTCCCGTCGGGGTGCACCTCGACGGTGGCGTTCTCCTCCGGCGACGAGCCGTCGCCGTCGCCCATCCCGGTGATCTCCACGTAGCTGGAGACGCCGATGCCGAGCTGGCTGGAATCGCCGCTCGCGCGCCGCTGCGCCTGCTCCGCGCGCAGGTCGGCGTAGCCGGCCGCGGCGAGTGCCTTGTCCAGCGCGGCGACGTAGTCCCCGGTGTCGTACAGCGCCCCGAACGCTGTCTGATGCGGCTCGGTGAACGGTGCCAGCAGGTTCTTGCGCCTGACTTCGGCCGGATCGACGTCGATCTCAGCCGCGAACAGGTCGATGGCCCGCTCGATTGCCGCCGTCGCCTCCGGCCGGCCAGCCCCGCGGTATGCGCCGATGGGCGTAGTGTTCGTGACGACCACTTTCGCCACGGCCTCGGCCTTCGGGATGTCATACGGCCCGGTTGTCATCAAGATCGTGAGGAACGGCAAGATGGCGCCGATCTTGGGGTAAGCGCCCGCGTCCTGGACGATCTCGAGCCGGTATGCGGCCACGTTCCCGTCTCGGCTGCCGCCGATAGTAACTGTGTGCTGCTGGGCCCGGCCGTGCGTCATCGCGATGAGGTTCTCGTACCGCGTCTCGGTCCACCTCACAGGGTGATCGAGGCTCCGCGCGATCCACGCTAGGACGGCGTGCTCCGGGTCGGCACCGAACTTCGCGCCGAATGCGCCGCCGACGTCCGGGGTGATGACCCGGACCTGGCTCTCCTCTAGGTCGAGCAGCTTCGCCAGCCCGCTGCGCGTGCCCTGAGCGCCCTGGTTGGGGATCCAGGTGGTCAGCCGGCCGTCCTCGCCCCAGGTGGCCGCGCCGGCCCGGGTCTCCATCGGGGCCGGCGCGAGGCGCTGGTTGACGATGGTGTGGCTGACGACGACCTCGCAGCCATCGAAGAGGTCCGGCTTGAGCTGTGACGGGTCGCCCCAGTTGCCGGCGACGTTTGTCCCGGCCGCCTCGAACAGCAGCGAACTGTCGTCCGGATTGAAGCCGAGAACGGGCGGAAGCGGGTCGTAGTCAACCTCGACGAGCTCGACCGCGTCTTCGCCCTGGTAAGGGTGCTCGGTGACGACAACGGCGACAGGCTCGCCGACGAAGCGGACCTTGTCGGTCGCGAGGAGACGCTCAGTCATCTCGACCTTCATCAGCCCGGCCGCGGCCGGCGGAATTTCCGGCAGGTCGGCCAGGTCCGCTCCGGTGAAGGCCGCGACGACGCCGGGAGCGCCTAGGGCGGCCGACACATCGACGCTGTTGACGCGGGCGTGCGCGAGCGGAGAGCGGACGAAAAACGCGTGGTACGCGCCCTCGAGGCGGTCGTCTACCACGTCCTCGGTATAGACACCGCCGGTGGTGAGGAACCTAGGATCCTCTGTCCGCAGGACCCTCGTACCCAGGATGCTCAACTGCCCCTCAGCTCCTTTCGCCGGCCCTGCAACCGCGATCTATGCCGCACACGTCGCGAACCCGGTAGTACCGGCCGGTATTCCATCGCCGGCAATTCCGGCAGGTGGCAGCAGGAGCGATCATGCCGGGCGGTGCCGGACAGGTCAACTGGCCTGCCATCGGGTTTCCCGGCTATCTGGTTCGGGGAGCACTGGCAGCAAATTCGTTTTTCCCGGCTCATGGCGCCAGGGTAAATTCAAGATACACAGCCCCCCGGTACCAAGATCGGATTCGCCATGCTTGCGCGCGTGATGAAGCGCGGCTTCGCTCTGGCCACGGGTCGCGTGCCGGTCCTCGGTATCCGCGACTTCAGGTTGCTGCTCGCTGACCGCGTGCTGGCGCCGATGTCGTTCGCGTTCTCGCTGGTCGGCGTCTCGTTCGCAGTGCTCAGCCAGACGCACGGCTCGACCGCGAAGCTGTCCTACGTGCTCGCCGCGCAGATCGCGCCGTCGCTGATATTCGTGCTGGTTGGCGGCGTGATCGCGGACCGGATCGCGCCGCAGAAGGTGATCATCGCGGGCAACGCGATGATGGCGGTCGGCGAGGGCACGTTCGGAATCCTCGTCCTTACTGGCCATCCGCCGCTCTGGCAGATGATCGGGCTCGAGTGCCTGACCGGCACCGGCATGGCGGTGTTCTATCCAGCGTCGCAGGCGCTGCTGCCCAGGCTGGTGCCCGGTGAGCTGCTCCAGGAAGCCAACGCCGTGTCCCGGCTGGCGATGAACGGGGCGCAGATGGGCGGCGCCGTGCTCGCCGGCTTCTGCATCGCAGCGATAGGGCGGAACGGCCCGGGCTGGGCGCTGGCAATCTGCGGCACCGGGCTCCTCGGCACGATTCCGCTGATGCTGGCGCTGCGCGTCACCGCCTTCGAGCGCACGCACCAGACGAGCATGGTGCGAGAACTGCGCGACGGCTGGTCGGAGTTCCGGTCGCATACCTGGCTCTGGGTCATCGTGGCCCAGTTCGCGATTGTGCTCATGGCATGGTACGGATCGTTCGGCGTCCTAGGGCCGGTCGTCGCGCGAGCGCACCTCGGCGGTCCGGCCGCGTGGGGCACGATCACCGGGGCCGAGTCGCTCGGCCTCATCGCCGGCGGCCTGATCTCGCTGCGCTTCATCCCGCGGCGCCCGATGCTGTTCGTCGTGCTCATCGGCGGGAGTATCGCAATCTCGCCGCTGGCGCTGGCGCTGCTCTGGCCACTGCCCGTGATATGCGCGGTGTCGTTCCTGCTCGGGATCGCGCTCGAGATCATGATGGTGCAGTGGACCGTGGCGCTGGCGCGGAACATCCCGGCGGACAAGCTGGCCCGGGTCTCGTCGTATGACGCGTTCGGATCGGTCATGGCGATGCCCATCGGGGCCGTCGTGGCCGGGCCGATCGCCGCCTGGGCGGGCGTATCGGCGACCCAGTACGGGGCGGCGGCACTGATCGCAGTCGTCTCGCTGGTCGCGCTGATCCCGCGTGACATCCGGACGCTGCGCGCCGAGCACCTTTCCGTTCCGGCGGAGGAAGTCGTCTCGGCCGAGGTAGTCATACCGGCTGGGGTGGTCATTCCGGCGGAGGTGGTCGCCCCGGCGGAGGTGGTCGCCCCGGCGGAGGTGGTCGCCCCGGCGGAGGTGGTCGCCCCGGCAGGGTAGGTCAGGCCGACGGAGCTCCGGCCGACGGAGCTCCCGCCGACGGAGCCCCGGCGACGTCGTCACAAGTCTGTCCCCATAGCGCGGCCCGCGCAGGCCGTCCAGGGCGGCCCGGACGTGATCCCGTATTCTGCGGCACATGGACGCCCGCGTCGACCTTCGCTCTGACACCGTCAGCACGCCGTCGGAACGGATGCGGCAGGCAATGGCTACGGCCGAGGTCGGCGACGACTGGTATGGCGACGATCCGACCGTCAACCGCATGCAGGACCGGGTGGCCGAGCTGACCGGCAAGGAAGCGGCGCTATACCTGCCGACGGGCACCATGTGCAATCAGATCGCGCTGCACGCTTACGTTCATGCCGGTCATCTGGCGGTATGCGAGGCGACCGCGCACGTCGGGAGGACCGAGGCGAGTTCCGCCGCGGTGCTGTCCGGGATTGCTTTCGAGTATGTGACCGCGCCGGACCGCGGGCTCATGCTGGGTGAGCAAGTGGCGGCCGCACTGGCGCCAGATCCGCTGGGAGTGGCGGTCGTCGACCTCGTCACCATCGAGAACACCCACCACGTCGGTGGTGGCTCCGTCCACAGCGTTGCGGGTGTGCGTGACATCGCGGCCGTCTGTGCTGACGCCGGCGTGCCGCTCTACCTGGACGGCGCGCGGATCTTCAACGCATGCGCCGTCGCCGAAGTCCCCGTGGCCGCCTACGCGGGCGCCGTGACCTCGCTCATGTTCTGCCTGTCGAAGGGCCTTGGCGCGCCGATCGGGTCCATATTGGCTGGCGACGAGGACTTCATCCGCGAGGCGCGCAGGCTGAAGATCCTCTTCGGCGGAGCGTGGCGGCAGGCCGGCATCATGGCCGCGGCCGGCCTGATCGCGCTCGAGGAAGGGCCTCAACGCCTGCCCGAGGATCACGCGAACGCCCAGACCCTGGCCACGGGCATCGCGGAGCTGCTGCCAGCCAGCGTCGACCCTGATGGCGTCGAGACCAACATCGTGTTCGTCGACGTGTCCGGCACGGGCAAGGACCCGACGTGGTGGCGCGCCCAGCTCGCCGCCGAAGGTCTGCTGGCGACTGTTGTCGACCGCCGGGTCCGAATGCTCACGCACGTAGACGTGGATACGGCGGACATTCAGGTGGCACTGGCTGCCTGGCGGAGCGCGGCCAAGGCGGCCTGACGCGTTGCTCAGCCGCCGCGCCGGTGGGCGTGTTCTCGTGCGGCATACGAACGTCCGCGCCGAGAACCGAACGCCTGCGGCTGCGGAATCCGTCGCACTCCGTCGTTTGGGTCGTTATGGACTGTTGGACATCGCGCAGAGTAGCTACTTGAATACATCGATCCGTGGAGGTGAAAGAGGAGATAACACTCATGCGTACCGGGGCCTACGCACCTGCGAACCAGCTTCAACCCAGCCACATGCTGTTCGAGCGCGAGGTCGCATGCTGCACGCGGCAGCTGTATCCAACGGCGCTGCGGATGACGGGCAACCCGAGTGACGCAGAAGATCTCGTGCAGGAGACGCTGACCCGTGCGTACGTCGGCTTGCGGAGCTTCACGCCCGGTTCTAACGCACGAGCGTGGCTGCATCGCATCATGGCCAACACGTTCGTGAACTCGTGCCGCAAGCGGCGGCACGAGCCCGCGCACGTGCTCAGCTCCGAGCCCGAAACCGCGCACCCGTCGGCCGCTATCGGCGCTAGGGGCAGCAGGCCGGCGCACGCGCCGTCGGCCGAAGATGAGGTCTTGCGGCGGTTCGCACACTCAGAATTCCGCGAGGCCTTCGAGTCGCTGCCGGATTGCTTTCGGGCCACGATGTATCTCGCGGATGTGGAGGGTTACTCGTACTACGACGTCGCCGAGATGGTCGGCGTGCCTATCGGCACGGTTATGTCGCGCTTGCACCGGGCCAGGAATCGGCTCCGCAAGCACCTTTCTGGACACGCGCCCGCTGACTGCAACTGAATCGGTGACAAGATTCAGCGAGTTCGACCGATTCCGCTGCCGTCCGCGACTCGCTCCGCAGCCCGGCCGTCAAGCCACGAGCTCGGCTTCGCCAACGAAGGCAGCCCACATGGCGGCGTACGCGCCGCCACGATCCAGCAGTTCCGCGTGCGTTCCGATCTCGGCGATCTTCCCGTCCGCCAGGACAACGATCCGGTCGGCCTTGGCCGCTGTCGTGAGCCGGTGTGCGACGACGAGCGTCGTCCGACGCGCCGTTAGTTGCTCGGTCGCCTGGTTGACGGCGGCTTCGGCGGCCAGGTCAAGCGCGGCCGTCGCCTCGTCGAGCAGGAGGATTGCCGGGTCCACGAGGTATGCGCGGGCGAGGGCGATCAGTTGGCGCTGGCCAGCTGCGAGGTTACGGCCGCGTTCGGCGACCTCGTGGCCGAAGCCACCCGGCAGCCTGGAGATCATCTCGATGGCGCCGACGCCGCGGGCAGCGGCCTCGACCTCGGCGTCGGTCGCGTCCGGCCGGCCGTACGCGATGGCGTCTCGCACCGTCCCGGCGAACAGGTAGGGCTCTTGCGGTACGACGCCGAGCTGCTGACGGTAGGCGGGCAGGTCGTACTCGCGCACGTCGGTGCCATCGATCAGCATCTGGCCCGCGCCCACGTCGTAGAACCGCGCGACTAGCTTCACTAGGGTCGACTTGCCGGCGCCGGTCTGCCCGACCAGGGCGACCGTCTCCCCGGGCGCGATCGACAAGCTCACGCCACCGATGGCCGTCCTCCGCTGACCTGCGTAACCAAAGTGAACGTCGCGCAGCTCGACTGCCCCCCGCAGACGGCCTGGACGAATCGGGTGTGCGGGTGGTGGCGTGCTCGTCGGTGTCTGGAGCAGTCCCCTGATTCGCTGCAAGCCGACGCTCGCCTGCTGATATCCGTCGAAAACCTGTGACATCTGCTGCACGGGCGCGAAGAGCGAGTCGACCCACAGGAGGTAGGCGATCAGGCTGCCGACCGTGATCGCGCCGCTGTGAACCTGGCTGGTGGCCGCCAGCAGCACGACAGCGCCGCCGATGGTCGACAGCGATTGCACGAACGGGAAGTAGAGCGCGATCATGCGCTGCGCGCGCAGCCTGGACACGCGGTACGCGCCCGAGAGCACAGCGAACCGGCCTGAATTGACCTCCTCGCGGCGGTAGGCCTGGGCAACCCGCAGGCCGGCCACATTCTCCTGAAGGTCGGCGTTGACAGCGCTGACCTTCTCCCTGGCGTCGCTGTACGCGCGGCCGGACTTACGCCTGAACACGATTGTGGCGGCGAGGAGGATTGGCAGCACGGTGCACAAGATCAGGCCCAGGCGCAGGTTGATGATCAGCATCAGCGCCAGCACGCCCGCGAACGTCAGTACCGAGTTCACCATCGTGATGAGGCCGGTCTGGAAAAACGAGGACAAGGCGTCGACGTCAGTCGTCATCCGCGTCATTATCCGACCGGTGAGCTCCCGTTCGTAGAAGTCCAGGCCGAGCCGCTGCAGGTGCGCGAAGATCTTCACGCGCAGGGTATAGAGCAGACGCTCGCCGTTGCGGCCGACGACAATTGTCTGCGCCCGGTTCACGACCCAGTCGGCCAGCACGATCCCCAGGCCGATCACGGATACGAGCGCGATGATGCGGAACCGGGCGTCCGCACTGAGCGCCGTGCGCTCGACGCCGTTATCGATGCCGCCGCGGACGAGGAGCGGCATGACCGTGTTCGCGATCGCGTCCACTCCGTCCAGCACGAGGCCGATCAGCAGCGCGATGGCGAACGGCCGCAGCAGCTTGCGCAGCGTGAACCGGGGCTCGGCCGCCCGCGCGAACGACTCGTCCACACCGGGTGTCTCCGTGGCCGGCGGCAGTGCCTCGATCTTCGCCAGGAGCTCGGGCGAAGCGGGCACTCCGGCCAGCCAGCCACCGCCGGTTGCGCCGCCGGTCAGGGCAGCGCCGCGCTGAGCGGCGCCGCCACCGCGGGCAGCGGCTCCGCCGCCGGACATCATGCCGCGCCCGATGCTGGCCGCGGCCGGGTCGGGCGCAGCAGGCGTCGCGCCGGAGTGCGCGTCGGCGTCCGTCGTCGCGGGCCAGAGGCTCGGCGTGATCTTGCCCCCGGCGGCTGCGACAAGGCAGGCGGCGGAGTCGCGGTCGGCCCCGTTCCGGTAGTAATCGAGCTCACCCGCGTCGACGCCCTCAGCGTCGTCGCCTGGGCCAGCCAGCAGCAGCCGGTATTGCGGGCAGCGCGCGGTCAGTTCTGCGTGGGTGCCCTGGTCGATCAGCTGGCCCTCGTCCACGACCGCGATCTGGTCGGCGAGCTCGAGCGTCGACATGCGGTGCGCGATCAGCAGTGTCGTGCGGCCGGCCATCACCTTGCGCAGCGTCGCGTGGATCTGCGCTTCGACCCTGGCGTCGATCGCGGATGTTGCGTCGTCCAGGATCAGGATGGCGGGATCGGTAATGAGCGCTCTGGCCAGGGCGATGCGTTGCCGCTGACCGCCGGACAGGGTGAGCCCCTGCTCACCCACGACGGTGTCGTAGCCATCGGGCAGACCAAGGATGAAGTCCTCGGCCTCGGCTGCGCGCGCGGCCGCGACGATCTGCTCCTGCGTTGCGTCGGGACGCCCGTAGGCGATGTTATTGCGCACGGTGTCGGAGAACAGGAAGCTCTCTTCCAGTACGAGCCCTATCGACGCGCGCAGCGAGTCCAGCGTGAGATCCCGGACGTCGTGGCCGCCCACCCGGACCGCGCCGGCCCGCACGTCGTAGAACCTAGGTAGCAGCAGGGAGATCGTCGACTTGCCAGACCCGGACGTGCCCACGACGGCCAGCGTCTCGCCCGGCCGGACCCGCAGCGACAGTCCGCGCAGCACAGGCTCGGACGGTACATAGCCGAAATGGACATCGTCCAGCTCGATGTCCTTGCTCCCGGGCAGCAGCACCAGAGCGTCCGGCTGCTCCTCGATCACCGGCCGGGAGTCGATGACCTCGAAGACGCGGATAACGCTCGCGCGGGCCTCCTGGCCGATGGTGATGAGGTTCGTGAGCGCACGCACCGGGTTGACCATCTGGGCCAGGTAGGAGGCGAACGCCAGGAAGGTGCCGAGGGTGATGCTGCCCGTGATCGCCATCCAGCCACCGAGGGCAAGCACCCCGACCTGGCCCAGGGCGGGTATCGCGCCGAGGGCCGGGCTGAAGCGTGCCATCAGCCGGACCGCGCGCACCCTGGCGGCGTACAGGAGCCAGCTGACCCGCTCCAGCCGCTCGATCTCCTGGTTCTCCTGGCCGAAGCCCTTGACCACGCGCACGCCGGTAATGGCGCCCTCGACCACGCCGGCGACGTCGCCCGCCTTCTGCTGGGCGTCCCAGCTCGCCGGGAACAAGCGCCGCCGGGACGCGATCGACAGCGCCAGCAGCGCCGGGCCGACGGCGAGAGAGATCAGCGCGAGCACTGGCGACAGGATGAACATGACCGTGATCGACAACACGAACAGCAGCGCGTTGCCCATCAGCATGGGCAGCATGCCGAGCAGGCTCTGGATCATGTTCAGGTCGGTGATAGACCGGCTGACGATCTGGCCGGTGCGAAGCTGGTCCTGGCGGGCGCCGTCGAGCCTGGTCAGCGAGTTGAACAGGGCGGTGCGCAAATCGTGCTGGACGTCCAGGGACAGCTGGCCGCCGCGATAACGGCGCAGGTAGACCGCGCCGAAGCTGACGAGAGCCGCGCCGATCAGGGCGACAGCGCCGGGCCACAAGGGCTGGCTGTGCGCCACGATCGAGTTGTCGATGATGTCACGCTGGATAAGCGGGATGAGCGTGGTGACGAGCGTCGCCACCAGGGACGCGGCGAACGCGACAAGCGTCAGGCTCTTGTGCTGCCAGCAGTACGCGGCGAGGCGACGCAGCCAGCCTTCGCCGTAACCCGAGGTCAGGGCAGGTTGCTGCAGGCCGGCTGATCGGTGGCTCGTCTTGTTCCGCCTCACCGCTGGCCCTCGCTGGGCTGGCTGGCGCTGCCGAGCCGCGCGAGTCGCCGCTCGGTCATGGCGTCGTCGAGCTTGAGCAAGTCGGCCACGATCTGCTCGCGACGTCCGGTGTGCTCCAGGAGTGAGCCGAACCACGCCGCATAGGCCGCGTCCGCGCGCTCCATGGCGGCGTGGCCGGCCTGCGTCAGATGGAGGCGGACGACCCGTCGGTCACCCGGCTCAGCTTCGCGACAGGCGAGGCCCGCCGCGACGAGACTGTCGGCGGTGGCAGTCAGCGTCGGTTTGGCCACGGCCAGCTTCTCCGCCAGCCGCGCGGAGCGCTCGCCGCCGGCGCCGATGAGCTTGAGCATCCGGTACTGCTGCGGGCTGATTCCCGCGTCGATGCGCTCCAGGACGCGCGTAATACGCAGCACGGTCAGCAGCGCGCTTATCGTCTCATCCTGGCCTGCGCTGGCCACTAGGTCGGCTGACCTGGTCAACCCCAGCTCCTTTGGTACGGCACACGTATAGTTCGTAGGTCTAACAAAGCTCCGCGACATCTGATTCCTGGCTACCAGCGGGCACCGACACTGCCCGGGCTAGACCGTTAGCGACTGCCTGCGTGGCTTGTGGCAGCGACAGCCGCGAGATTCACGGACGAGGCGCCATTCCGCGCCCGAGTTGTCCGGTCCAGGCGCACCTCAGGAGTGAAATGCGAGTCCGAGCTTGAACGACGAATACGTTTCGCGCCCTTTCTGACGTTATATGAACAGACGGCGCCGACGCACTGAGGCGTGCGACGTACTTGTGTTTGCGTACTCATCGGTAACCCGGTCTTCCAGGCGGCCAAGCTTCCCGCGATTATTGGCCCTATGGCGGAAACCCTCACCCTCATCAGCGCCCTCCAGGAACAACTGCGCCGGGCCGGGTACCTGGCCGACGCGGCGACCGGCACGGTCGTGCACCTGGCGCAGACCCTGAGCAAGCCCGTGCTGATCGAGGGCCCAGCCGGCACCGGCAAGACCCAGCTGGCCAAGAGCGTGGCCGCCATGACCGGCAAGCCGCTGATCCGGCTGCAGTGCTACGAGGGACTTGACGAGTCGAAGGCGATCTACGAGTGGGACTACCGTCGCCAGCTACTTCAGCTCCAGCTCCAGGAACGCGGCGGCGGGGACGACCTGACAGCGGCCGGGATCTTCGGCGAGGACTTCCTGCTCAGCCGGCCGCTCCTGGCCGCCATCCGGTCTGAGCGGCCGGTCGTCCTGCTGATCGACGAGGTGGACCGCCTGGACATGGAGGCCGAGGCGCTGCTGCTCGAGGTGCTCTCGGAGTATCAGGTCTCGATTCCGGAACTCGGCACCGTCACGGCGCGCCACGTCCCGCAGGTGTTCTTGACCTCGAACAACACCAGGGACCTGTCCGAGGCGCTCAAGCGCCGCTGCCTCTACTTGCACCTGGGCTACCCAACCGTGCAACGCGAGGCGGAGATCGTGCAGCTCCACGTGCCGGAGCTGAGCGATCACCTGGCGGCCGAGATCGCGTCGCTGGTGGCCGTGCTCCGCGGCGCCGACCTGAAAAAGGCGCCGTCGATCTCCGAGACCGTCGACTGGGCGCGCACGCTGCTTGCCCTCGGCGCGGCCGAGCTCACCGACGAGATGACCAGGCAGACCCTGTCCGTCTTGCTCAAGTACGAGCGTGACATCACCGTCGCGCTCGCCGAGCTGTCGCTGGCCTGACGATGCCAGCTGGCGGTGAGAGCACGCTGACCACGCTGGTCGACGAGCTGCGCACGGTCGGCGTCGGCGTTTCGGTCGGCGAGCATCTCGACGCGGCCCGCGCGCTCGCCGCCGTCCCGCTCGGCGACATCCGCGTCGTGCGGTCGACTCTGCAGTGCGCACTGATCAAGCACGCGGAACACCTCGATGCGTTCAACCTCCTTTTCGACCTTCACTTTGCCGGAACGGGGTCGGCGGAGCCCGGGCCGTTCGGAAGCCTGTCGGCTGAGGAGCTGGCGGCCGCGCTCCGCGCGGCTATCGAGTCCGGTGATCCGGCGCAGCTACGCCACCTCGCGGAGGAGTACGTACGCCGCTACGCGGCGCTGGAGCCGGGCGCCCCGGTCGCCGGCGTGTTCGCCATGATTGCGGCGAGCGACGCGGCGAACCTCGACGCTATCCGGGAGAGCCTGCTCGCGGCGGGTGAGGGTGCGGGCGACGGCGCTGGCGGGGGAGCTGGTGGCGGCGGTTCTGGCTGGCAGTCCGGCGCCGCCGCGATCCGGGACCGGCTCGACCGCGCCGCGGCTGACCGGGCGGTCGACAGGTTCCGAGCCGAATTGCAGGCAGCGATCCGCCGTGCGCTCGTGCACGACCGCGGCGCGCGCGCCGTCAGCAAGACGATGCGCGTCAGGCTGGCGGAGGACGTCGACATCGCAACCGCGTCGGCGGCGGAACAGGAAGCCATGCTCGCGTCGATCGGGCCGCTGGCGCACCGGCTCAGCAAGATCCTCGCCCAGCAGGAATTCCGCAAGCGCCGGCTGTCCGTGCGACGCACGCTGCACCTGGCGATGGGTACCGGCGGCGTCCCGTTCCGGATCGGGACCGAGCAAGCGCCGCCGCCGAAGCCGGAGATCGTCGTGCTTTGCGACGTGTCCGGGTCGGTAGCGACGTTCTCCCGATTCACCCTGAACCTGCTGATCGCCCTCGACAGCCGCCTGAGCAAGCTGCGCGCGTTCTCGTTCGTCGACGGACTGTCGGAGATCACCGAGCTCGTCGGCGAGGCCCGCTCGGCGGGCCGGCAGCTCAGCCAAGCCGAAGCAGCCCGCGGCGCGGTGCGCTGGACTGGCAGTTCCGACTATGGCCGCGTACTGCGGGACTTTGCCAGCGACTACGGCGGGCAGTTCTCCCGGCGGACGGTGCTCCTCATCGTCGGTGACGCCCGCACGAACTACCTGGACCCGGCGACGGGCGCGCTCGCTGAGATCGCTAGTCGCGTCGGCAAGCTGTACTGGCTCAATCCGGAGCCGCGCCGGTACTGGAACCAGGGCGATTCGGTGATCGCTCGCTACACACCCTTGTGCGACCAGGTCAGGGAGTGCAGCACGCTGCGGCAGATCGCGAGCTTCGTGCAGTCACTCGCCGTCCGGTGAATGGCATCTGAGCTCGTCGCTGCGGTCACCGTGTCTGGCTGCGGGCCGGCGGTCACAAGCGCTCAGGTGTGCGTCGTCGGGCGTATGGTCGTG
Source organism: Streptosporangiaceae bacterium (assembly GCA_035472835.1). Classification (GTDB taxonomy): domain Bacteria; phylum Actinomycetota; class Actinomycetes; order Streptosporangiales; family Streptosporangiaceae; genus JAJYUU01. Next base: position 24,880 of record DATIOU010000217.1, read on the forward strand.
ACGCTGCGCTCGGAGCATTGGACGGCCACGAGAACCCGGAAGGGCTCGGTGAGCGTGTAGCTGATCCCCCCGGCCGAGTAGACGATCTGTGCGGTCGCCGACCTCGGGTGGTTCGACGTGCGCGTCTGGCGGAACACGAGGTTGACCGTCGCACGCGCCGGAATCTTGCCGCCGATCGCTGCCATGCGCAGCTTCCACATGGGCGAGGTAGGTGGCCAGTAGTCGAGCCCGATCAGAGTTGTGTGCTGGATGGGCACGAGGTAAGCCGGCGACGTCATCTTCTGACCCCTGCCGCCGATCAGGCGGACGCTGGTGACAGTGACGGCCTCGGCGCTGTGATTCTCCAGCGGGTAGAAGCCGTTAGCCAGCGATCTGCCCGGAGTGCACTGCAGGCCGGTGCCCCAGGTGGCCGGATCTCCGAGCGGCGGCGGTCCTGATGGCTGGCTCAGGACGACACCTAGCACCACGGCCGCGATCACAAAGGCTGAGGCTGCTATCAGCGCAAGCCGCTTGTTCACCCGATGCGTTGCCCCGATACCGCGAGGCAGCTCGGCGTGGTCGGCATCAGGCTCCACGTAGTGCTGCCACCATCACGGACACTGCCATTTCTGCCGCCGCCAGCCCAGCGAGGGACTCATTCGCGATCATTGCTGATCGCATCAGTTGTACCAGGTATTCAGGTCAGCGAGATAACGCGAAAGCTGACTGCTGGCGAGCCAGCGAGCGGCTCGCGCAGCGGGAAAATGACGCAGCAGCGTCGCCGCACGGGGCTGCCCGGCGTTGCGCGTCACGATGATCTTCGTCCGCCGGGCCGGCTGCGGGAGTCCGCCGACGTTTTCCGCTAGGTCGGCGCGTCGCCTGGCGCGATCAGGCCGGTTTCGTACGCCAGGATTACGGCCTGCACCCGGTCGCGCAGGCCGAGCTTGGCCAGCAGGCTGCCGACGTGGGTCTTCACCGTCGCCTCGCTGACAAAGAGTGCGCTGGCGATCTCGGCGTTGCTGCGGCCACGCGCCATCAGCATCAGGACGTCCCGCTCCCGGGCGGTGACGGACGCGAGCTGCGACGGCGACCGTGTTGTCTCCGGCGGTCGGCGCGCGAACGCCTCGATAAGCCGCCGCGTCACCGAGGGAGCGAGCAGCGCGTCTCCGGCCGCCGCGGCGCGGACCGCGGCTATGAGGTCGGCCCGGGGCGAGTCCTTCAGCAGGAAGCCGCTCGCGCCCGCGCGCAGCGCGGCATAGACGTAGTCGTCGAGGTCGAACGTGGTGAGCATGACGACCTTCGGGGCCGGCCGCCCCGACCTGTCAACCCAGCCCGTGATCAGTCGGGCCGCCTCCAGGCCGTCCATCTCCGGCATGCGGACGTCCATCAGCACGACGTCTGGCTTGTGCTCGGCCGCCAGCGCGACGGCCTCCGCTCCGTTGGCGGCCTCGCCGACGACGGTGATGCCGTCGGCGGCGCTGAGTATGACGCAGAACCCGGCCCGGACCAGTTCCTGGTCGTCGGCCACGACGACTCTGATGGGCGCTGATGGTCCTGTGTTGCTCATCGGGTCGGAAGCCGTGCGGTGAGGGTGAAGCCGGCGACTGAGCTTGGCCCGACCGTCAGGCTGCCGCCGCAGGACGCCACCCGCTCGGCAATGCCCGCCAATCCGAAGCCGGACCCGGACCTGGCCGGCGGCTCAAGGCGCCGCGGGCCGGAGTCAGCGACCGACAGCGTCACGTAGCCCGGCTCATAGGCGACGGTGACCCGGGCCTGCACAGCGTCGGCGTGGCGCAGCGTGTTGGTCAGCGCCTCCTGCACGATCCGGAACGCGGTCAGCTCGATGCCCGGCGCGAGCGTCGCCGGCGTCCCGGTGACGTGGTACTCGACTGGCAGCCCGGCCTCGCGCACCTTGACGAGCACGTCGCTCAGGTCGGTGAGCGACGCGGCTGGCGCCGTGGCCGGCTGCTCGGCCGGTCCGCGCAGCACGCCGAGCAGGCGGCGCAGCTCGGTCAGCGCCTGACGCGCGGTGTCGCCGATGATGTTCACCGACTGGCGCGCCTGCTCGGGCTGCGCTGGCAGCAGCGACGCGGCGGCCTCTGCCTGGACTGCCATCAGGCTGACGTGGTGAGCAACGACGTCGTGCAGTTCGCGCGCGATGCGCGCGCGCTCGGCCGCCGCAGCACGCGCAGCCTCCTGGTCGAGCTCCGCCTCGGCATGCTCGGCCCGGCTGCGCGCCGCGGTTAGAGAGGTGCGCTTGGCCCGGCTCAGCGTTCCGGCTGCCATGGCGGTGGCAAAGATCAGTCCCTGGTAGATCGCTTCGTACGGCTCGCTGTGCCCTGGCGATGCGAGCGAGATAGTGACGCCCACGATGACCAGCGCAGCGGTCAGCACTCGAAGCGCCGGGCCGCGCCGGTCGAAGACGGTGTAGATCGCGATCGCGGGGCCAAGCGGCAGCGGCGCGAAGCCGAAACCGATCTTGTCGTAGCTGATCCGCGCCGTGCCGATGACGAGCGCGGTACCGAGGGCCGCGGACCGCCGCCACGCGAGCGGCAGCGCCTGACCAACCAGCAGGAGCAGCGCGAGCCAGAGCGGGTGCAGGCTCGCCCGGTCCGGCAGGACCGAGACCACGTTGACCGCGGCGATCGCGACCGCGAGTCCACCATCCTGGAGCTGCTCCCGGCGGCGTTCGGGCAGTGCGGCGAGGCGGTCCGCCAGCCCGCGGCGGACCCCGGTCATCCGCGCGGCGAGCGTCGTCACGTCCTGATACTAAGGTCCGCGCATATCCTCGCGGTATCGGCCGCGAGGGGGATCGGCCGAGTCAGTCCCGAGGCGGAGGCGGACGGGTCAGCGATCGCGTTCCTCCGCCGGCGGACGGAGCCCGCGAACCAGCAGTCGGCCCGATGTGGAGCGGCCACGTTCCCGTCACGATGACTGCATGACCACACAATCTCTGGACGCCACGGCGCCGGCCGCCGCCCGGCCGGCTGCGCAGAGGCGCCCGCCCCGACTGGCGATCGCCCTGATCGCGCTCGGCGCGGTCGCGCTGGAACTGGCCGTCAGCGCCCGTTACGGCTATGTCCGCGACGAGCTGTATTTCCGCGCAGCCGGGCGGCACCTGGCCTTCGGCTATGTCGACCAGCCGCCGCTGACGCCGCTGCTGGCGCGCATCGGCGCGGCCCTGGGCGGCAACACTGTCGTCGGCCTGCGCGTCCTGCCCGCGCTCTGCCTGGCCGCGATGATTACGCTGACGGCCGGCATGAGCCGGCAGCTCGGCGCGGGCCGGACCGGCCAGGTCCTGGCCGCCCTGGCCGCCGCCACGTGCGGGGAGTACATCGGCGCCGCGCACGAGCTGACCACGACGCCGGCGGATTTCTTGTGCTGGACGCTGATCCTGTACCTGGTGGTGCGGCTGCTCGCGAGCCGGGACCCGCGCTGGTGGCTGGCGATCGGTGGCTGCGTCGGCGTGGCGAGCGAGGCCAAGTGGAACATCACGTTCTTGGCAGTCGGGCTGCTGGCGGGGTTCGCGGTTACCCACGCGAGGTCGCTGCTGCTCAGCCGCTATCTGGCGGTTGGTGTGCTGCTCGCGGCCGCGCTAGCCGCGCCGGACCTGATCTGGCAGGCGGCGCACGGCTGGCCTGCGTTCGATGTCTTCCGCGCGCTGCAGACACAGGCCTGGCACAACCGGGCCACGTACTGGCCAGGGCAGATCATCTTTACCGGGCTCGCGCTCACGCCGATCTGGGTGACAGGGCTGATCTGGGCCATGCGCAGCCCGCAGGCCCGCCCGTTCCGGCCGTTGCCGATCGCCTGCGGGCTGGCGATCCTGATCCAGTTCGTCCTCGGCGGCAAGGCTTACTACTCAGGCGCGGCGTACACGTTCCTGCTCGCAGCGGGCTGCGTTCCGGTCGAGCGGTGGCTCGCCGCGCGAGGCCCGCTGTTTGGTCGCGCCAGGCCGGCCGCGGTCGTGGCCGTCGGCATGCTGCTGTCGGCTGCCGTCGTGCTCCCGGTGGCGCTGCCGATCCTGCCGGCGGCCGTGCTGCGCACCGTCCCGATGCAGAAGATCAACTACGATCTGGCCGAGTCGATCGCGTGGCCCAAGCAGGTCGGGCTCGTTGCCCGCGAGTACCACGCGCTACCGCCTGCCGAGCGGCAGGTGACCACGATTCTCACCGGCAATTACGGCGAGGCTGGCGCGGTCGACCGATACCGGGGGGACTTCGGGCTGCCCGAGGCTTACAGCGGCGCCAACAACTTCTGGCTCTGGGGACCCCCGCCGGCGCGCGACACGGCCGCGATCGCGGTGAACGTGAATCCGGCGCTGCTGCTGCGGGAATTCCGGCACGTCCGGCTGGTCGCGACTTTCTGGAACGGGCTGGGCGTCAGTGACGACGAGGAAGGCGTGCCGATCTATGTGGCGACCGGGCTGCGGTCGTCGTGGGTGAGGGCCTGGCCTGCGTTCCGCAACTACTCGTGAGTGCCGGTCGTCACGGCGTCTGGCATCGTGGGTCTATGGCGACAGAAACTACGCACCGCACGATCACTGTCGAGCGCGTCGCGGCCGGGAAGTACGAGGCAGTTAACTCCCGGGGCGGCCGAATTGTCTTCGGCAAGGGCGGCGACGAGGATTTCACGCCGACCGAGCTGCTGTTGGTCGCGATCGGCGGCTGCACCGCCATAGACGTCGACATCATCACGACGCGCCGGGCCGAGCCGGAGCTCTTCGAGATCGTCGTCGACGCCGACAAGGTGTACGAAGACGGCCGCAATCACCTGACGAACATGCAAACCACGTACCGGCTCAGGTTCCCGGCCGGGGAGGCTGGCGACAAGGCGCGGGCCGTGCTGCCCGACGCCATCCAGCAGTCGCGCGATCGGCTGTGCACGGTGGGCCGCACGGTGGAGGAGGTGTCACCGATTGGCAGCCGGATCGAGAGCTAGCCGGGCACGATCGACTGCGGGAACTGGAAGACGTTCGTCGGGTCCACCCGGGTCTTGACCAGCGTCAGCCACGGGTAGTTCGTGCCGTAATAGGCATCCGGCCAGTCGACGAGATCAGGATCGACGTAGTTCTGGTACGCCTGCCCGCTGGCGTGCTGGTGTAGCGATTGGTAATAGGCGCGGAGCCAGCCGCGCTGCCTGACGACGTCGCTGTGTGCGCCGGGTGATGCCCACGTCGTTGAGTACTGAGCCAGGAAGAGCGCGTCCCGGTGCACAAACGCGGTCGCCGCGAGGCTCGGCTTGTTCATCGCGCCGCCACAGGCAGCGAGCGTGATCGTCCCGACACCCCCAGCCGCGCCCTGAATGCTCCCTACCTCCTCGATGCCGGACAGGAGGAGCCGGATGGCGTGGGCCCTGAGCGGCCGGGTGAAGAAGTCGGACTTGGCGAACGACGGGACGCGCGGGGGGTGTCCGCTCGGACCGGCGCGGCAGGCGTAAAGAGGGATGCCTGCGCAGTCCGCTTCGAGCAGCATGGCGTTGAGGAACGTCTCCCGCCTTAGGGAAGAGACAGCCGGCCCGGTGCCGACCTGCGCATAGAACGCATCCAGGTGCCGGGCGGCGCCGTGCAGCGGTCCGGCGTACGTCCCCATTACGGTGAGCGTCGGCGCGGTGATGGTCGGTCCGCCGGTTGGCGGGCTGGTGGGTATCGGGCTGGTGGGTGTCGGGCTGGTGGGTGTCGGGCTGGTGGTTGTCGGGCTGGTGGTTGTCGGGCTGGTGGTCCTTTGGTGCGGCGGTTGACTGACGCCGAAATTGGCGGATAGCCGCACGGTCGACCACAAGTTGTCCGGAGCGTGCGGAGCCCAGGATTGCCAGGCCTTGATCACTCTGGCTGCTTGTGACCACGGCCAGCTCAGGACGAAGACGCAGAGCGTGCTCAGCGGCCGAGTGCGGAACGTTAGCGACGTCGTGATACCGAAGTTGCCGCCGCCGCCGCCGCGGCAGGCCCAGAACAAGTCTGTGTTCTGCGTGTCGTCGCACGTCAGCTCGGTGCCATCGGCTGCAACCAGCTCGGTGGCGGTCATGTTGTCGCTTGTCGTTCCGAGGAGCCTAGTCAGTGAACCGATGCCGCCGCCGAGCGTAAGGCCAGCGATGCCAATCGTCGGCCTCGATCCACCGGGCACGGCAACGCCGCTGGCGGCGAGGGGCGCGTAGAAGCGGATAAGGTCGATGCCGGCGCCGACCGTGACCGTGTCACCCGTGAAGCTCACCGAGTTCATCGGGGATACGTCGATGATGACTCCGCCGTTGACGCTGGACCAGCCGGCGTAGCTGTGACCGCCTGACCGGACCCGGACCGGCAGCTGGAACTTCGTCACGAAGCTCAGGCACGTCGCCACGTCGGCGGCGGTGTTGCAGTATGCGATACCAACTGGCTGAAGGGAGTCGAAGCGCGGCTCGAAGAGAT
>DATIOU010000218.1:0-12286 GCA_035472835.1 Streptosporangiaceae bacterium
GTCAGGATCGACTCGGGGTGGAACTGGACGCCCCAGCGTGCGCGGGCCGGGTCCTCGATGGCCATCACGACGCCGTCGCCGGTCACGGCCGTGACGTCGTAGCCGCCGGTCACCTGCTCCGGCCGCGCGTGCAACGAGTGATAACGGGCCGCCGTAAACTCAGCCGGCAGCCCTGCGAGCAGTTCGCCGCCGAGCACCCGCACGCTCCCCGGCTTGCCATGGACAGGCGTCGCCAGCAGGCCGAGAGACCCGCCCGCGTGCTCGACCATGGCCTGCAGGCCGAGGCATACGCCGAAGGCCGGTAGCTCCCGCTCGTCCAGCGTGGTCAGCAGCTTGTCGCAGTCGAAGTCGGCCGGGCAGCCTGGTCCCGGCGAGAGCACGACCAGATCTGGTGCGAGCTCGTCCAGCAGGCCGTGATCAAAGCCGGCTCGCATGGTGGTCACGTCGGCGCCTTGCTCGCGGAAGTACCCGGCCAGGGTGTGCACGAATGAGTCCTGATGATCGACGAGCAGGACGCGCAGTCCCTCACCAGGCCGCGCCGCGATCGGGGCGGCGAGAACGGGGCTACCCCGTTCCCGGCCGGATGCGTCCCGGTCCGCCTCGGCGAGCGTTTCCAGCAGCGCCCGCGCCTTGAGCACGGTCTCGCGCTCCTCCTCGGCGGGGTCTGAGTCAAATAGCAGCGTCGCGCCGACCTGGACGGCGGCGACGCCGTCTTTGATGTGCGCGGTGCGGAGCGTCAAACCGGTATTCATGCCGCCGTCGAAGCCGATCACGCCGACCGCCCCGCCGTACCAGCGGCGCGGCGCGGCTTCGTGATCCTCGATGAACTGCATGGCCCAGTTCTTAGGCGCGCCCGTTACAGTGACTGCCCACATGTGCGTGAGGAACGCGTCCAGGGCGTCGAAGCCAGGCCGCAGCATGCCCTCGACGTGGTCGACGGTATGAATGAGGCGGCTATAGATCTCGATCTGGCGCCGCCCGATGACCTTAATGCTGCCGGGTACGCAGATCCGGGACTTGTCGTTGCGGTCCACGTCGGTGCACATCGTCAGCTCCGACTCTTCCTTGAGCGACGTCAGCAGCGTCCGGATCGCCTCCGCATCTGCCATGGCGCCCTCACCCCGCGCGATCGTGCCGGCGATCGGGCAGGTCTCGACCCGCTCACCGGTGACACGGACATACATCTCCGGCGACGCGCCGACCAGGTACTCGCCCTGGCCAAGGTTGAAGAAGAACTCATAAGGCGCTGGGTTTCGCTCCCGCAGCCGCTCGAAAAAGGCCGCCGGCGAGGGGCACGGCGCATAGAACCGGTGGCTCGGCACTACCTCGAAAAGGTCGCCGCGCGCGAATTTCGCCCTGGCGAGCTCCACCACGCGCGCGTAACTGCCAGGCTGCGGGTCGGCTGGCACGCTACTCACGACCGGAACGGGGCCGTCTAGAGCTCCGATGCTCTCCCGCGCGCGGCCGAGTGTGCTGCCGGCCCCGGTCTGGAACTCGTAGCTGAACCTGGTCGCCGTCTCCCGCTTCCGGTCGACGACGAAGATCAGGTCAGGCAGGTGCAGCACCAGATCGCGGTCCGCGCCATCCCGCCGGTGCCGCTGCCGCACGGGTTCGAACTGGAATGCCAGGTCGTACCCGAACGCCCCGTACAGGCCGAGGTGCTGATCCGGAGCCCCGGCAGGATGCTCGCCGACCTCAGCGCGGAACGCGGCGATGATCTGGCGCAGAGCAGAGAACACGGTGGGTCGGCGGCTGCGCTGTTCCTCGGCGAACACCTCGTGGCTCTCGGCGATCACCACCGCGACATGGCGCCGACCGGCGGCCGGTGCCTCGCCTTCGCTTCCGGCGGCTCGCCGCATGGCCGCGGCGATCGTCGGAATCAGCACCTCACCGCGTTCGTTCAGCGCGGTCGCGCTGATCTGGCGGCCGCGGGCGACTATCTCGATCGGCGGGTCAATGTAAGCGAGATGCCACCGACTGTAGCGACCCGGATACTCCATGCCGGAGCTGAGCACGCCGCCCCGCCGGACCTGGACCTGCCTGGTGATTTCGTCAAGGTCGGACTCGTCAAACGCCTCGGCTCTCCGGAGCACGCGCACGCCCGCGGCAGTGTCGTAGCTGATCTCATCCATGTCGGCCTCGCGGGGTGTCATGCCCGGCGGACCGGCAACTGAACAGAAAAGGCGGCCGCCGTACCGGGCGGTCGCCTGTGATGGTCTGCTGAGCGCGCGAACCTGGCACCGCCTACTGGCGGCGCCACCAACCTGCGGCTGGACGGTCGATTCGCATGCGGCGAGCATAGCAGCACAGTTCGGGCGCCGGGGCGCAACGTCATGGATGGTCACCTGGTGCTGAAACAGCGTCAGCAGGGTTCCAGCCATGACGTTTGCTGCGCCGGCCTAGCCGTCCCGCAAAGAGGATTTACCGGACATACGATTTACCGGACATACTGAGTGCTGGCCGCGGCCGGACGGTTCAGGCCGCGTACACGACGGTGACGGAGACGCTGACCTGCTGGCTGCCCGGCGAAATCGGGACTGGAGACGCCTTGGCGGCGCTAGCCTGCCCGGCGAACGGGATCGGCGTGTTCTGATCGGCCGACGAGACGCTGATGACCTGGCCCAGCGGCTCGCCGAGAGCCCTGGCGAACTGGGCGGCCTTGGCGTGGGCGTCGTGGACGGCGTTCGCTCGGGCGGTGGCTAGCAGCGCCCCGTCGTCGGTGAGGTTCAGCGAGACGTTGTCGACGGTCGTTGCGTTCCCGCCCGCCTGCACAGCCGCCTGAATCTGGCTGCCTGCGGCGCTCAGGTTGTTGAGCGTGGCGGTCAGCGACTCGCTGACGCCGTAACCCACGGGCACCTGGGAGTTGCCCCGGTAGTTGGGATAGATGGACAGGCCCGAGGTCTGGATGTCAGTAGCGGCCACGCCGCGCTGTCGCAGCGCCGCGGTCACCCTAACGACGGCCTGGTTCGCCTGGGTTAGCGCAGAGCTGACCGAGGCGCCGTTGACCTGCACACCCATGGACAGCATGAGCTGGTTCGGCGTCCCGGTCACGGTGCCGGTGCCCGTGACGGTGATGCGAGCCGGGCCGCTGCTCGCGTTGCCCCGGGTGGCAGCCTGGGCGCTCGAGCCGTCGCCGCGGCCTGCACCGATGGTGAAGGCGCCCACGAGGAGCGCAGCGGACGCGACGCCGATGGCGGCGGCGCGGTAGCCGGGACTGATGCTGATGGCCATGACGAGGCCTCCTGCTCCGCGGGGACGGTGTGTTGTCCCTGCGACGCGCCACGCGCGCTCACGGTTCCATCAGAATTGCAGCCAGCTTCCGATCTGGGCCGCGGTCCCCCGGGTCCGCGTTGCCGCCGCGCATGCTCGCGCCGCGGCCGCGAGATCTTCGATCGCGAGGCCCAATGACTCGAAGATGGTGATCTCGCCTGCTGCGGCCCTGCCGGTCGCCGATCCCGCGAGCACTTCACCGAGCTCGGCGCGGATCTGATCCGGGCCGACGGCGCCCTCGGCAGCGGCGAGCAAATAGTCGCCTGACTCAGTCAGGACCGATTCGCGCCGGTCAGCGAACAACGCAGCGCTCGCTACCGTCGCAGTGTCAAGCTCGCGCACGGTCGGCAGGCACGCCCCGACGGCGTTGATGTGCACGCCGGGCTCGAGCCAGTCTCGTTCGAGCACCGGTGCGGGGGAGCTCGTCGCCGTGACCACTATCCCGGCCCCGGCCACGGCCTCGCGCGCACCAGCGCAGGCTTGGACGGTCACCCTGGTCTGGCCAGCCAGGTCCGCGGCGAATGCGGCCGCACGGGCCGGGTCACGGCCTGCCACCCGGATGGCCGTCAGCGGCAGCGCGCCGTCGAGCGCGAGCACATGAGCCCGCGCCTGCACGCCGGTCCCGATGACCGCTAGTTCGGTCGCGTCTGGCCTGGCGAGCAGCTGAGTCGCGACTACCGAGACGGCTGCCGTCCGGATCTCTGTGACGGCCGATGCGTTCAGGAGCGCGACGGGTTCGCCGGTACCGCCGTCCGAGAGTAGGACGACGCCCTGGTGCGTGTCGAGACCGATGGCGGGGTTCGATGGGGTGATGCAGATCGCCTTGAGTCCGTAAGTGCCGCTGGCCTGATCCCCGGCGGCACCGGACAGGTACGAAGGCATCAGCGCGACCAGGCCCGCCGCACCGGTGGGCCTTGTCACCGTGCGCAACGGCATCTGCGCGCGACCAGCCGCGAGCGCTAGCAGCGCGTCCCGCATGGCGTCGGCGCACCAGGTGTAGCTGAGCGCGGCGTGCACGTCGCGAGCAGACAGCACGAGCAGTTCGGTCGGCACCGGGCTGCGCTGCTCAGGCGGAAGCGTGGCCGCCGACGGCGGCCAGGATCTGATTGACAGTCGCCTGGATCTCCTGCTGGCGTCCGGGCATGTCCTTGCTGGCGAGCTGCCTGAGGACGGCCAGCACGCTGTCCTGCTGGCGCAGGATCTGAAGTTGCTGCGCCGCCATCGTGTGCAGCGCGATCAGCGTCTCGTGGTCGGCGATGGCGCGCTTGTCGCTCGCCGCTTGTGCCCTGTTGGCGCTCACCTGAAGCGAGACCATGATCGACAGCTGCGGCAGGTTGAGTATGGTCAGCAGCAGCGGCCACGGCACCGGATCGAAACGCGCCACCTGCCCAAGGATCAGCCAGGCGACGATGCCAATGGTGATCGCGAGGAACACATACATGGAGCCGCAGAACCTGTTGACGAAGTCCGCGATCTTGTCGAGGACGCTGCTGCCGCGGACGTGGTCGGACAGCACCAGCTTCGGGCGAAACTCTTCCGGCGCTTGCTTGATCTCCTCCGCCTTCTCGTGCAAGTGGCGAAGTTCATGGCTGATGTCACGCAAAGCCGCGCCGTCGGTAGCGGGCTTGGGATAGTGGAAGGCGAGGGACTGGACGGGCTCGATCGGCTCCTGAATGGCCGTCATGAGGTGCCTCCGTAGTGCCACCTGGCTGGATGCAGGCCAGCCAGGAGGTGACTGATCAGGCACAACCTAGCGCGAACCGCCTCGTCTCGGCCGGTTGAGCGCGGCTAAGGTCGGTGACGTGACAGACGCGATCATCGTCAACGGTGCCGTCCATGAACTGGCAGCTCGACCGGGACAGACACTGCTCGACTGGCTGCGCGCTGATCTCGGGGTGACTGGGCCGAAGCTCGGTTGCGGCGAAGGCGCCTGCGGCGCATGCACGGTCCTGCTTGGCAGCCGGGCGGTGCAGGCGTGTCAGGTGGCGGCCGCTAGCGTCGCAGGTCAGCGGATCACCACAGCGGAAGGGCTAGCGGAGGACGGTGTCCTCCATCCGGTTCAGCAAGCGTGGCTGGAGACCGGCGCGATGCAATGCGGGTTCTGCACGCCGGGCTGGCTGACTGGCACGGCTGCCCTGCTGGCGCGAGCTCCGGATCCAGACGACGCCAGGATCGACGCCGAGCTCGCCGGGCACATGTGCCGCTGCTGCGCGTATCCGCGAATCCGGCGCGCAATCCATCGAGCGGCGGCGCTCATGGACGACCCGGAGCTGCTTGAGCGGCTGCCCACGGAGGCGCCTCCAGTGGCCCGCCTGACGCCCAGCGAGCCGTGGGATCTGGCGAGAGGTCACCCGCAGTCCTTTGCGCAGGCGATGCCAGAGGGCTTGCTGACCGTCGTCGCCGACGACGTCGGCGGCGCCGAGCCGGGGTTCACCGGGCCGGACGATGCATGGGTTCACATTGGTGCCGACGGATCAATCACCGCGTTCACCGGCAAGGTCGAGGCTGGCCAGGGCACCCGGACCGCGCTGGCGCTGCTCGTTGCGGAGGAACTGGCCGTTCCGGCCGACTCGGTGCGGCTCGCGATGGCCGACACCGACGTATCGCCGTTCGACCTCGGTACGTTCGGGAGCCGAGGCATGCCGCACGCTACGCCGCCGCTGCGCGCCGCCGCTGCTGCCGCGTTCCGGTTGCTGACCGACGCCGCGGCGCGGCGGTTCGGGCTGCCACCAGGCGACCTGACCGCCAGCGACGGAATAATCGCCGGACCTGACGGCGCGCCGAGCGCGAGCTACGGCGACCTCGTCGCCGGGCAACGTCAGGTCGAGCATGTGCCAGCCGACGCGCCAGTGACTCCCGCCACCGCGTGGCGTCGGAGCGCTGGCAGGCCGGCCCGCGCCGCCGGCGCGAAGTCGGTCGTCGCCGGCAGCAAGGCCTTCCCGTCCGACCTGCGGCTCGACGGCATGCTGCACGGCCGGGTGCTACATCCGCCGGCGGCCGGGGTCACGCTACGGCAGGCGGACACCGCCGCGGCGGCCGCGATGCCCGGCGTGACTGTGATCACGGACGGCTCGATGACCGGTGTGGTCGCGCCCGACTCTCGAACGGCAACCGCCGCGGTTGCGGCGATCGATGCCGACTGGACACAGCCAGAGGCGGGGCCAGATCCAGCTGGCCTGGGGAGTTTCCTGCGTGCGCACCCGGTCGCCGGCGAAGGCCGAGGCGCTGGCGTCATCTCGGTCACCGGGGATCCCGAGGCAGCGCTCGGCAGCGGTCTGGTGCAGCTCGCGGCGACCTACCAGGCTGCATATGTCGCGCACGTCCCGCTCGAGCCGCGCGCGGCTCTGGCTCGCTGGGACGGGCGCAGGCTGACGGTGTGGACCGCCACGTCCACGCCCTTCCGGGCGCGGCAGGAACTCGCCACCGAGCTCGGCATTAGCCCGGCTAGTGTGCACGTCATCGTGCCCGACTTCGGCGGCGGCTTCGGCGGCAAGCACGGTTCGGTCGTCGCGCTCGAGGCCGCGCGGCTGGCGCGAGCGGCGGGACAGCCGGTGCACGTGCAATGGAGCCGGGCGGATGAATTCACGGCCGGCTATCTCCGGCCTGCCGCAGTCATCGACGTGGCGAGCAGCGCCGACGCCGCGGGTGATGTGCTGGCCTGGTCGTTCACCAACATCAACTCAGGCTCGGCCGGCCTGGCGACGCCATACCGGGTGCCGCATCAGGCACTGCGTTACCAGCCCGCCGCGTCGCCCCTGGCGCAGGGCTCTTACCGGGCCCTGGCCGCCACGGCTAACAACTTCGCCCGCGAGTCGCACATGGACGAACTGGCCGACACCCTCGGCGTCGACCCGATCTCGTTCCGGCACCGGCACCTTGACGACGAGCGTCTGGCGGCCGTGCTCGACGCCGCAGCCACCGCGATCGGCTGGCCAGACGGCGAGGACGCCGGCCCTGAGCCTGGCTGGACGGGCGCGGGCGTTGCGCTCGGATTCGAGAAGGGCGGCCGGGTGGCCACGGCCGCGCGGGTGCACATCGCTCCCGACGGGACACTGACGCTCCGCAGCCTGGTGACCGCCGTCGACTGCGGCGCGATCGTGCACCCTGATGGCCTCCTCAACCAGGTCGAGGGTGCAGTCGCGATGGGCCTTGGTCCGGCCCTGTTCGAGCACGTCGAGTTCGCTGGCGGCCAGATACTCAACGCCTCGCTGAGCGACTATCGCGTGCCGAGGCTCGGCGACGTCCCGGCCGATGTGCGCGTCCTGCTGCTGGACCGATCGGACGAGCCGCCGGCCGGCGGCGGGGAAGCCCCGATCATCGCGGTGGCGCCAGCGATCGCCAACGCGATCTTCAGGGCCTGCGGCGTCCGGCTGCGATCGATGCCGCTAGTGCCAAGCGGGCGAGTCCCTGTGCCGCAGTGATGCCGAATGACTGCTGACCCCGCACGGCCGGCCATGCCGCTCAGGCGGCTGGGCCCGACCGGACCCCAGGTGTCGCGCGTCGGCCTCGGGCTCGCGGCTCTCGGCCGGCCCGCCTACATCACCAGTGGCCGCGATCACGACCTGCCGGACCGCAGCGTGGACGGCCTGCGGGCGCGCAGCTTCGCCGTACTCGATGCCGCGTACGCGGCCGGGATCCGCTACTTCGACGCCGCGCGGTCTTACGGGCGCGCCGAGGACTTTCTGGCCGGCTGGCTCGTTTCGCGGGGACATCAGGACGCAGTGGCTGGGTCGAAATGGGGATACCGGTACACGGCCGGCTGGCGTCTGGACGCCCCGGTCAACGAGGTCAAGGAGCATTCGCTCCGGATGTTCACAGCGCAACTGGCGGAGACTCGCGCGCTCGTCGGTAATCGGCTCACGCTTTACCAGGTGCACTCGCTCACCGAGGATTCGCCGTTGTTCGGCGATCGGGCGCTGCTGGCCGCCCTGGCACGGCTGCGCGCTGAAGGCGTGCTGCTCGGGCTCTCGACGACCGGCCCGAGACAAGCAGACGCGCTCCGGCGAGCGATGGCGGTCTCCGTCGGCGGCGCGGCGCTGTTCGGCGCCGCGCAAGTGACCTGGAACTTGCTGGAGACGTCGGTGGCCCCGGCCGCTGCCGAGGCCGCGCAGGCCGACTGGGCCGTGCTCGTCAAGGAATCCGTCGCCAACGGCAGGCTCGCGGCTGGCGGCGACGCGGCGGCCGATGAGTCGCCCCTGGGTCGCGCGGCTATCCGGGCGGGCGTGACGCCCGATGCCATCGCCATTGCGGCAGCCCTGGCGCAGCCGTGGGCGACGATTGTCCTGTCCGGCGCCGTGTCGGTGCCCCAGCTCGATGCCAATCTGGCGGCGCCGCGGCTCGACGTTTCGCCGAGCCTCGCGGCCGAGCTCGGGCTGGCCGAGCCGGCCGACAAGTACTGGTCGGCGCGGTCGGCGCGCACCTGGACCTGACGAAGTATGACCTCGCGCTACTTCAGGAGCCGGGCAGAGGCGAGGAGCCGGTCGCCGTCCATGAGCCACAGCGTGGTCTGGTCCTGGCCGCGAGCGGTGATCAGCCGCGGCAGGCAGCCCGGCATTATGGCCCGCTGATACTCAAGTTCGGCGACTGACGGGAGCCAGCCGGTCGCCGCCAGTTCGTCCTCCACGACCTCCCAGTGCACCGCGTTGTTCACGTGCCCGGCCGTGTCGAAGTCCGCAGTCCGCAGCGGCCAGTCACGGGGCGGCGCACCTGGTGCGGACCCGGTCTCAGCAAAAGCAATCCGTCCGGGCCGCGGGTGCGAGAGACGGACGGATGCGACCCGGCCAGCGGCCGACGGGCCGTAGATGGCAGTAAAGTCCGCGGAGAGCGGCACCGGCCGGCCGTCGGCGCGGCCGACGGCAGCCCAGACGGCCGTGGACTGCACGAGGTGCTGCCCAGCTGGCCGGGCCAGCATCGTCGTGCGCTCGGCCCAGCGTGGGCCGGTGCCTGAGCAGAACGTCCGAAGAGTGAGGCGCTCACCCATTGCGGGCAGGGAGGCGATCCGCAGCTCGCACCGGCGCACAAGCCAGACCACAGGCTCGGCCAAGCCAGCGGCGGCCACGTCGTCTTCGGCGACGGTCTGGAGATAGCGGGCGAGGGCGTCGAGCCTGAGCCGGCCGCCAGGCGTGACGTCGGTACTGCGCACAATCCGGCGGGCGGCATAGACGCGGCCGGCCGAGGGCTCGGTTCGGAAGTCAAGCTGGGTCGAGTCCATGGCGGCATTCTTACGGACGCGGCACCGGCCTGATTTCGCGACCGCCGGGCGAAATCAGGCCACTGCCAGATCAGTGCGCCCGGTGCGGTAAGAAAGAGGCCATGAAACCCGCTGAGCTCCAGCTCCTTACCTCCCTCGAGGACCGCCACTGGTGGTACAAGGAGCGCCGAGCCATCCTCGCGCGCGAGCTCCGCAAGCTCGGAGTAGCAGGCCAGGCCCTGGATATCGGCGCAGCTGGGGGCGGCAACACGCGGGTGCTGCAGGACCATGGCTGGCGCGCCCTCGCGCTGGAGTACTCCGACTCCGTCGCCAGCATCGCCAAGGCGCGGGGGATCAGTGCGATCAGAGCCGACGCTAGAGATCTCCCGCTGGCGTCCTCGACGTGCGAGCTCGTGACTGCGTTCGACATCCTCGAGCACATCGAGGAGGACTACCTCGCGACGGCCGAGATCGCCAGGGTCCTGAAGCCCGGCGGCACGGCCCTGATCGCGGTGCCCTGCGACATGGCGTTGTGGTCAGCCCACGACGAGGAGGTCGGCCACGTTCGCCGCTACACCCGGGCGGAGCTGATCAACGTCATCCAGAAGGCCGGCCTGACCGTCGACGCGGTTTGGAGCTGGAACGTCCTGCTGCGACCTGTCGTGGCAGTGCGGCGGAAGAAGTCGACGGGCAGCGACCTAGACGAGGTGCCGCCACTGGTCAACACTGCCCTGACGGGGATTATCACGGCTGAGCGGTATCTGCCGGTGAAGTCGCTGCCCGGGGTTTCGCTGTTCCTGCGGGCCCGGCGGCCGTAGCGGCTGACGCCCGCTAACTCGCAGCGGGCTGGCGCTTCCGCGCAATCCAGACCTCCTCGGTCGGCCACTGCCGCGCCCACTCCAGCGTGGCGAGCGGGTGCGAGGGCTTGGCGCCCGGCGGTGGCTGGAGCTCGACAAGATCCTCGACCTCCAGACCGCAACGGCGCAGCAGCCGGATCATGTCGCCGTGCGGGAGATGGAACTCGACCGAGTGGTCATCGGGCCACTCGAATCTGTGCATCGCGAAGTACGGGCGGCGCAGGTACTCGGTCGCCGGCTGGCCGTCCTCGTCCGGGATCGTGAGCATGAGCAAGGCCGAGTTCACCAGGAATATGAGCTGGCCGCCAGGGCGGAGCACGCGCGCTGCCTCTGGGATCCACGCGTACGGGTCACACCAGATGCTGGCACCGTACTCGGAGATCACCAGGTCGAACGAGGCATCGGCTAGCGGCGCCCGCTCGGCGCTGGCCTGTACCAGCGGGAACCGGAGGCCAAACTGGTCCTGGAGACGGCGCGCGGTCGCGAGCTGAGCCGCCGAGTTGTCGAGTCCGACGGGTCTGGCGCCCCGGCGAGCCAGCCAGGCTGACACGTAGCCGGTACCGCAGCCGAGCTCGACCGTGTCGCACCCGGCGAGCTCCCGGCGCAGCAGCCCGGCTTGGGCTTCGGGTATCCCCCAGATGCCCCAGCTCGGCTCCCTCGCCGACCAGTTGCGCTCGCCAGGCCCCGCGTAGTCACTCGCCCACTGGTCCCACACCGCACGGTTGCGTAGCACGTGCCCTGGAGTTATCGGCGCTGGCATCTCGGGCTCTGGTGTCACGGGCACGAGGGCTAGCGTGCGGCGGCGCGGCTCGCGTCGTCAACGACATATCGCCGGCGGTACCCGCCCAGGGCGTTCAAGGTAGGCTGCGGGCGGACCACATGACCGGCGTGCTGGAGGTTGGATGTCGAGCCCAGAGTCGACCGCGGTTCGCAGCGCGCTGAGCGTCATCGAGGCCGTCGAGCCTGGCGTGGCCGCCGCGATTAGCGCCGAGCTCACCGCCCAGCGAGGGTCGCTGAAGCTGATCGCTAGCGAGAACTACGCGTCTATGGCGGTTCTGCTGGCCATGGGCAACTGGCTCAGCGACAAGTACGCCGAAGGCACGATCGGACACCGGTTTTATGCCGGCTGCGCGCAGGTGGACAGGGTAGAAGAACTAGCCGCCATGCACGCGCGCGAGCTGTTCGGCGCGCAGCACGCCTACGTGCAGCCGCATTCGGGGATTGACGCCAACCTGGTGGCTTACTGGGCGATCCTGGCCCACCGGGTGGAGGCGCCCGCGCTCGAGCGAGCCTCGGCACGCCACGTCAATGACCTTGCCGACCAGGACTGGGAAGAGCTGCGTCAGCAGCTCGGCAATCAGCGGATGCTGGGGATGGCGCTCGAGGCTGGTGGCCATCTCACCCACGGGTTCCGGCCGAACATCTCCGGCAAGATGTTCAACCAGCGCACATACGGCACCGACCCGGTCACCGGAATGCTGGACTACTCGGCGCTGCGCAAGGTGGCCCTGGAGTTCAAGCCGCTCGTGCTCGTGGCAGGCTATTCCGCGTATCCGCGCCGGATCAACTTCGCGACCATGCGCGAGATCGCGGACGAGGTCGGCGCGACGCTGCTTGTCGATATGGCGCATTTCGCCGGCCTCGTCGCGGGCAAGGTGCTGACCGGCGAATACGACCCCGTTCCGTTTGCTCATGTCGTCACGACGACGACCCATAAGACACTCCGCGGCCCCCGCGGCGGGATGGTGCTGTGCCAGCATGAGTACGCCGACGCTGTCGACCGTGGCTGCCCGCTGGTGCTCGGCGGCCCGCTCGGCCACGTGATCGCAGCGAAGGCCGTTGCGCTGGCCGAGGCGCGGCAGCCAGCCTTCCGCGAATATGCGCAGCAGGTCGTGGACAACGCACAGGCGCTGGCGGCCGGGCTGCTGAGCCACGGGGCACGGCTGGTCAGCGGCGGCACGGACAACCA
>DATIOU010000219.1:0-8350 GCA_035472835.1 Streptosporangiaceae bacterium
CCCCGCGGAGGTATACCTCCGCGGGGTATACCTCCGCGTGGTGGCCAGGCTCAGGCGAACATCCGGTCGAGCTCGGCCGTGTCCTCGGGGAAGACCCAGAACTCGGTAGCCTTGCCATCGGCCAGGTGCCAGATGTTGGCCTCGCGAACGGATACCGGCTGGCCATCGCGCTCGGCGTGCGCGGTCACCAGGACGACCCCGTGCGTGTCGTTCGCGAGCACGTCGTGGAGGTCGAGCCGGAATGTGCCGCCCGTCAGCTCGATCAGCTTCCCGAAGAAGCCCATGATCTCCTGGTGGCCGCGCAGGTCGCCGCTGAGCTGATTCGACCCGCCGTTGTGCCACACGATGTCGTCGGCGAACAAGCTGAATACCGTGTCCAGGTCAGCGGCCGCGAACGCCGCGTATCCGCGCCTGAGCAGGTCCTCATTCGGATGCGCCATGTCTAGCCCCCCATCTCCCTTATCCCCTGGTGCCGAGCCTAGCTGGCGGTCAGCAGCCGCCTAGCGTCGTCGACATCAATGTGCATCTGTGCAACGAGGTCGCCGATCGAGCCGAACTTCAGCGTTGCCCGCAGGCGGGATACGAAGTCGACCGCCACGTGATCACCGTAGAGATCGAGGTCATCCCGATCGAGCGCGTACGCCTCGACGGTCCGCTCTCGGCCGTCAAACGTCGGGTTGGTGCCAACCGAGATCGCGGCCGGCCACCGCTCCAGTTCTGTGCCGTCGGTGTCAAGCCGCGTCAGCCAGCCCGCATAGATGCCGTCCGCTGGGACGGCCGTGTGCGGCAATGTCTCGAGGTTGGCCGTCGGGAACCCGAGCCCACGGCCGCGCTGCCGGCCGCGGACGACGACCCCCTCGACCCGGTGCGGCCGGCCGAGATCGTACGCCGCGCCGGACACGTTGCCATCGGCCAGCATGGCGCGGATCCCGGTCGAGGAGACGGTGACACCGTTCTCGGTCAGCAGCGGCACGCCCTCGGCGTTAAAGTCGTATTTCTCACCCAGCTCGGCCAGCAACTGCACGTCGCCGGCCGCCTTGTGCCCGAACCGGAAGTTCTCCCCGACCACGACCCTGGCCGCATGCAGCCGGTCGACGAGCACAGCCCGGACGAACTCGTCTGGGCCCAGCGTGGAGAACTCCAACGTGAACGGGATGACGAGGACGGCGTCGACGCCGAGCCCGGCGAGCAGCTGCCACTCGCGCCGGGTCGTGGACAGCAGCGGCGGATGCGTGCCGGGTCGGACGACTTCGTCTGGGTGCGGGTCGAACGTGACGACCACGACAGGCAGGCCCAGCTCAGCGGCGGACTCTACGGCCCTGGCCACGATGCGCTGGTGACCTCGGTGCACGCCGTCGAACACGCCGATAGTGACGACCGAGCGGCCCCAGTCGTCGGGAACATCGAGCGGGCCGCCCCAGCGCTGCATGTCAATAGGCTAGCTCGGCGGCGAACACCGCCAGCGGGCGCGCCTGGCCGTCCTGATCGGTCAGCAGCGCGACGAGCGAGCCATCGGCGGCGAACGCCGCGACCGGCGTCTCCCCCGTCCCTGTGGCTGGGAGCCTGGCTCCGTGCCCGACCGCCCTGGCCTCAGCGTCGGTCAGGTCCCGGCGCGGGAACGCCGCGGCGGCCGCCGCCGCGATCGGCAGCACGTCGATGCCGTCCGCGCTGGCGGCGCTGGCGGCCAGCTTGTCGAGCGTTTGCGCCTGGCTGGCGAGGTAGGGCCCCACCCGGGTACGGCGCAGCGCCGTCAGGTGGCCGCCGACCTCGAGCCCGACGCCGAGATCACGCGCCAGCGCCCGGATGTACGTGCCGCTCGAACACGTCACGTGCACGTCGATATCCACCACGTCGCGCGCTTGCCGGATCCCGAGCAACGTGAACTCGCGCACCGTCACGGTCCGCGCGGCGAGCTCGGGCGTTCCGCCCGCGCGCGCCACCTTGTATGCGCGCTGGCCACCCACTTTGATGGCGCTGACGCCCGGCGGGATCTGCCTGATCTCTCCTGTCAGCGCCCCCATGGCGCCCAGCAGCTCTGGTTCGCTGATTTTATGGACGGGAACGTGGTCGATGAGCTCGCCGTCGGCGTCATCGGTATCGGTCGTCTGACCGAGCCGGATCGTCGCGGAGTACTCCTTCTCCGTGAGCGCCAGGTAGCCCAGGAGACGCGTTGCCTTCTCGACGCCGATCACGAGCACGCCCGTCGCCATCGGGTCGAGCGTGCCCGCATGACCGACGCGCTTCGTCTGCACCAACTTGCGGATCTTCGCCACGACGTCGTGCGAGGTCCAGCCCGCTGGCTTATCGACAATCAGGAGCCCGCTCGCGGCTGTCATGCGTGGTCCAGCAGAGTGCGGACGGCGCGGACGGCCTCGTCCGCGGCGCCGGCAAAGGAGAAACCGGCGGCTCGGGCATGGCCACCCCCGCCGAGCGCGCTCGCGATTGCGCGGACATCGGCCAGCGATTTGGATCTCATCGAGACCTGCCAGACGCCGGCGTCGTCTTCCTTGAGGACGACGGCTACCTCGGCCTCGTCGGTGCGCCTTATCTCGTCGATGACAGACTCCGCGGCGTCCAGAGACAGACCTGCCTGTACACGGTCGGCTCTCGTTACCGTCGTCCAGACCAGGCCGAGGCCGCCGGCCGTCTCCCGCTCGAGCACGGCCCGCGCGAGCGCTGACGCCAGCATGTGGATGTAGGTGAAGGGCGCGCGGTCGTAGAGTTCGCGGGATACCGCACCCGGGTCGATGCCGGTGGCGAGGAGGCGCGCGGCGAGTTCGTGCACCTCAGGAGTCGTGGCCGAGAACTTGAACGAGCCGGTGTCGGTGGCCAGGCCCGCGTAGAGGCCCAGCGCGATCTGCTCGGTGAGCGGGACGCCGAGGCCATCGATCAGGGTCGCGGCCAGGACCGCGGTGGCCGCCGCCGCCGGGTCCACGAGGTTGATGCTGCCGAACTTGGTGTTGGACACATGGTGATCAAGCACGATGAGCTCGGCGGCGGCCGTCGCCCGATCGGTGAGCGCGCCGAGGCGGTCGATGCTGGCGGCGTCGAAGGACAACATCACGTCCGGCTGAACGGGGTAATCGGCTGGCGCGGTGAGCAGCTCAATGCCCGGCAGGAAACGCAGGATCGCCGGTACTTCGAACGGGTCGTCGCCGAAGGACGCGACTACCGCCGGCGAGCCGGCCGGCCGGCTGCCCAGCCGACTACGCAGTGCGTGCAGCACCGCGAGCATAGAGCCGAGCGCGTCCGCGTCGGGCCGGACATGACAGGCCAGGCAGACCTGGCCGGCGCCGTCGATAACCTTGACGGCGCGCGCCCAGTCACTGCTCGTCGTCATCGAGGTCGTCGCCGTCCTCGGTGGCGGCTGGCGTGCCGTTCTCCGGGATCCGATACGGATCGGGATCGCCAGCCGGCACCGCGTCTGCCCGCGCCGCGGCCACCCTTGCGTCTGCCTCCCTGGCCTTGGCCACTAGGTCCTCGATCGTCCGGGCGGTATCCGGAATGGTGTCCTGTGTGAAGCTGATCGACGGGGTGTGCTTGAGCCCGGTCTGCTTGCCGACCTCCGACCGGATCAGCCCCGTCGCGCTCGCGAGCGCCGCCTTGGTGCCGGCCACCTCGTCGTCTGAGCCGTAAACCGTGTAGAACACCGTCGCCTCGCGCAGGTCGCCGGTAACTCGGGCCGCGGTCACTGTCACGAAGCCAAGCCTGGGGTCCTTGATCCGGCGCTCCAGCATCTCCGCGACTATCTCCGCGATCCGATCCCCGAGCTTGCGGGCCCTCGCCTGATTCATGGCCGACTCACCCTTCTGGCGTCAGGAGCTGCTGCCGCGCGGCGAGCAACTCGATCTCCGGCCGCACCGCAATGAAGCGCTCGCATGCGTCCAGCACTTCCCTGGCATGGGCCGCGGTCGAGCTGACCACGGCCACGCCGATCTCGGCCCGGCGATGCAGGTCGAGGTGACCTGTCTCGCCGACGGCGACGCCAGGGAACCGGCGATGTACCTCAGCGATGAGCGGCCTGACCACCGAGCGCTTCTGCTTCAGCGATCGCACGTCGCCGAGCAGCAGGTCCATGGTCAGGGCTCCGACGTACACGCCGGCCCCGGCGTCAGCCGCGCACCTGTCAGGTCCGCGGCTTCTCCCGCATCTCGAACGTCTCGACCACGTCACCGATCCGCAGGTCGTTGTAGCCAAGACCGATACCGCACTCGAAGCCCTCCCTGACTTCGGTCGCGTCCTCCTTGAAGCGACGGAGCGAGTCCACGGTCAGGTTGTCCGAGACGACGACGCTGTCTCGAACCAGGCGAGCCTTGCTGTTGCGAGTGATCGTGCCAGAGCGGACGATGCAGCCGGCGATGTTACCGACACGCGGCACCCGGAAGATCTCGCGGACCTCCGCGGTGCCGAGCTGCGCCTCTTCGAAGATCGGCTTGAGCATGCCCTTGAGCGCGGCTTCGACTTCCTCGATCGCCTGGTAGATGACCGAGTAGTAGCGGATGTCCACGCCCTCGCGCTGGGCCAGCTCGCCGGCCCGGCCGGCTGGCCGGACGTTGAAGCCGATGATGATGGCATCGGACGCGATCGCCAGGTTGACGTCGTCCTGGGTAATGGCGCCGACGCCGCGGCCGATGACGCGCAGCAGTACTTCTTCACCGACATCCAGCTGGAGCAGCGCGTCTTCTAGCGCTTCCACCGAGCCGGACACATCACCCTTGATGATGAGCAGCAGTTCCTCGCGCTCACCGGACTTGAGCGCCGACTCCAGGTCCTCCAGCGTGACCCGCGGTCGCCGCTGGGCGAACATGGCGCTGCGCTCCCGTGCCTCGCGACGCTCGGCGATCTGACGCGCCACCCGGTCGTCGTCGACGACGAGGAAGCTGTCGCCGGCGTCGGGCACCGCGGTCAGGCCGAGCACCAGCACGGGCCGGGACGGTGGCGCCTCGGTCACCTGGTCGCCGTTCTCGTCGAGCATGGCCCGCACGCGGCCGAAGGCCTCGCCACAGACGATCGAGTCGCCGACCTTAAGCGTGCCGCGCTGGACGAGGACAGTTGCCACAGGACCGCGGCCCTTGTCCAGGTGCGCCTCGATCGCCACGCCCTGGGCCTGCTGCCGCGGGTTCGCCCGCAGGTCAAGCTCGGCGTCGGCGGTCAGGATGACAGCCTCGAGCAGCGCGTCGATGCCCGTGCCGTTGCGCGCGGACACGTCGACGAACAGCGACTGGCCGCCGAACTCCTCGGCCACGAGGCCGTACTCGGTGAGCTGGGCCCTGACCCGCTGCGGGTCAGCACCCTCCTTGTCGACCTTGTTGACCGCCACGACGATTGGTACGCCGGCCGCCTGGGCGTGGTTCAGCGCCTCCGTGGTCTGCGGCTTCACGCCGTCATCGGCGGCCACGACGAGGATCACGAGGTCCGTCGTCTCGGCGCCCCGGGCACGCATGGCGGTGAACGCCTCGTGACCCGGAGTGTCGATAAACGTGATCTTGCGGTCGTGGCTATCCACGACGGTGTCGACCTGGTACGCGCCGATGTGCTGCGTGATACCGCCAGCCTCGTGCGCCACCACGTTCGAGTGCCGGATCGCGTCCAGGAGCTTGGTCTTGCCGTGGTCGACGTGACCCATGACGGTCACGACCGGCGGCCGTGGCACCAGGTCGGCGTCGTCGCCTTCGTCCTCGCCAAACTCGATGTCGAAGGACTCCAGCAGCTCGCGGTCCTCCTCCTCCGGGGATACTACCTGGACGTTGTAGCTCAGCTCAGCGCCGAGAAGCTGCAGCGTCTCGTCGTTGACTGACTGCGTCGCGGTGACCATCTCGCCGAGGTGGAACAGCACCTGGACAAGCGACGCCGGGTTGACGCCGATCTTGTCAGCGAAGTCGCTCAGCGACGCACCCCGCGACAGCCGGATGACCTGGCCGTTGCCGCGCGGAACAGACACGCCGCCGATCGACGGCGCCTGCATGTTGTCGAATTCCTGGCGGCGCTGCTTCTTCGACTTCCGGCCGCGCGAAGGCCGGCCGCCTGGCCGCCCGAACGCTCCGGCCGTGCCGCTGCGACCGCGGCCACCGGGGCCGGGCCGGGCCGGGGCCATCCCCGGCCGGGCACCGCCGCCAGCGCCGCCGCGCGGACCGCCGGGACCACCGCCCGGGCCGCCACGGCCACCACCGGGCCGCGGGCCCGCGCCGGGTCCGCCGGATCCGTAACCACCGCCACGCGGGCCGCCGGGACCGGCGCCTGGGCCGCCCTGGCCGGAGCCGCGCGCGCCGACAGGGCGGGGTGGCATGCTGCTCGGACTAGGCCGCGGGCCGCCGGGCCGGGGCCCGCCGGGACGCGCGGCGTCACCAGGGCCGCCGGGGCCAGGACGGCCGACAGGCCGCGGCCCTGCTGGACGGGGGCCGCCGGGCCCGCCGGCGCCAGCCGCCGACCCGGGAGCCGCCGGACCGCCTGGCTGCGGCGCACGCGGGGCCGCCCCCATCCCGGTCGCGGTCGAGCTGAAGGGGTTGTTGCCAGGGCGCGGTCCAGGCCGCGGTCCTGGCCGCTGACCTGGCGGTGCCGTTGGCCGCGGACCAGCGGCAGCCGGACGCGGCGCGGCTGCCTGCTCCGGGCCGCCAGGCTGCTCGGCCGGCGGCATCTGCGGACCGGCGCCCTGATCCGGCGGGAACGGCACCGTAACGGCCGGACCGGACGGTGCGGCAGCACCTGACTCCGGCGGCGCCGTCGCCTCGACGGTCGGTGGCCCGCTGACCTGGGTCGGCGCGGTCTCCGCCGCTGGCTCGGCCGCTGGGGCCGCCTGGCCGTTGGCTGCGCGCCTGGCCGCGGGCGCCTTGGCGCCAGCGCCGTTTGTTGCCTTGGCCGCCTGGCCTGCGAATTCATCCTTGAGTCTGCGGACTACCGGCGCCTCGATTGTCGAGGAGGCCGACCGAACAAACTCACCCATTTCCTGGAGCTTGGCCATCACGGCCTTGCTCTCGACGCCGAACTCTTTCGCGAGTTCGTAAACCCGAACCTTCGCCACTACGCTCCCTCTACTCGGCCCGGTTCAACCGGGCCTGTCAGCCGACCGGGGCAGCGCGTGCTCCGTCCGGCGTCAGCTTGTGCTGTTCATCGCCGCATGCTCATCGAGCGCTCATTGCAAGTCAGCCTTCTTTCGTCCAGTGCCTTCGGCTGTCGGCACCGCCATTACGCGCCCAGCTACCCCGCTATTCGCCGGATAGGTACTCCACGACCTTCCCGGCCGGCAGGGCCGCCGGCAGTCGAAGGGCCCGCGGAAACGCCTTGCGGCGCTGGGCTCGTTCCAAGCATGCCAGGCTGCGATGCAGATATGCACCTCGGCCGGGCAGTCGCATGGCCACATCGGGAACCAGCTCGGCTCCCGTTGCCACCACGCGAATCAAGTCAGGCTTGGCCGCACGCTCTCCACACCCGATGCAGGTCCGGACCGGCACGGCTCGCCTGGTGTCCAGCTTACAGGGCCTTCGCGCCAGCGCCACCGGTCGCGGGCTCCGGTCCGTCACCTGTCGTGGCCGCTCCGGCGTCGACGCTGGAAGAGGCCGTCTCAGGCAAGGCTGAAGCGACCGCCGGCCCGGTTTCGCCGGTATCAGGCCGGATGTCGATCCGCCAGCCGGTGAGCCGCGCGGCGAGGCGCGCATTCTGCCCTTCCTTGCCGATCGCAAGCGATAGCTGATAGTCGGGCACGATGACCTGCGCCACCCGGGCCTGAAGGTCCACGATATGAACGCGGGACACCCTGGCCGGGGACAGCGCGTGGGCCACGAACTCCGCGGGATCCGTCGAGTAGTCGACGATGTCGATCTTCTCGCCGTGCAACTCGGTCATGACGTTGCGGACCCGGCTGCCCATCGGCCCTATGCAGGCGCCTTTGGCGTTGACGCCTGGCTGGTGCGAGGTCACCGCGATCTTGCTCCGGTGCCCGGCCTCGCGCGCGATCGCCGCGATTTCGACGGCGCCCGAGGCGATCTCCGGCACCTCCATCGCGAACAGCTTCTTGACGAGGTTCGGGTGCGTCCGGGACAACGTGACCGACGGGCCGCGATACCCCTTACGCACGTGCAGCACGTAGCACCGCAGCCGCTCGCCGTGGATGTAACGCTCGCCTGGCACCTGCTCGGTGGGCGGCAGAATCGCCTCCAACCTGCCCAGGTCCACGAGCACAGCACGCGGGTCCCGGCCCTGCTGGATGACCCCGGCCACCACGTCGCCTTCACGACCGGCGTATTCACCGAAGGTCAGCTCATCCTCGGCGTCGCGCAGCCGCTGAAGGATGACCTGGCGCGCCGTGGTCGCCGCGATCCTCCCAAAACCGACCGGCGTGTCGTCGTATTCCCCG
>DATIOU010000220.1:0-17015 GCA_035472835.1 Streptosporangiaceae bacterium
CTCCGGCCGCGTTAGCGACGCGACATGGGACCGGGCCGCGGCCCTCGGCTGGACCGCGGAGCAGCTGGCCGAAGCGTTCGCTTATCTTGGCCTCACGGTCTTCACGTCGTACTTCCTCAACTACGCCGACACCGAGCTTGACGTTCCGCTGGCAGGCGAGTGACGTGGAACTGGCTCAAGCCCGGCTCCTGGCCGACGATGTCGAGCGCCTTGCGGCGTTCTATGCGGCTCTGCTCGGATCGGCGGTCGCGCTCAACGAGTACTACGTGGAGGTGCCGGCCGGTGCGGTCTCGGTCGGTCTGTCCAAGCGCCGTTTTGCTGAGCGTGACGAGCACAAAGTGGCCCGCGGCTGCAGGCCAGCACGCCAGGCCGCGTTCATGCTCGATTTCCTGGCAAGTGACGCCGACGCGGAGTACGCGCGGATCGCGGCCCTCGGCGTCGACTGGCTGATGCCGCCGACCACCCAGCCCTGGGGGAACCGGTCGATGATCTTCGAGGATCCGGCCGGGAACCTGGTCAACGTGTTTTCCCGGCCGGAGATCTTCGGTCACCATGTCTGTAAAGCCTAGCCATCGCATTGCTTCGTGATTGCCATGGAATCGACCTATCGTTGCCACTATGACGGCGCCGGAGATCAACCTCGTCGACCCCGACACCTATCAGCGCGGCGGGCCTCCGCACGAGCAGTTCGCATGGCTGCGCGAGCATGCTCCCGTCTTCTGGCATGCCTACGGCGGGGAACCAGGTTGGCCCGGCTTCTGGGCCGTGACGCGGCACCAGGACATCGAGCATGTGTCCAGGCACCCGGAGGTCTTCTCTTCGACCAGCCGGCTCGCGCTATTCGGTGAGATCCCCGAGGAGCAGATCCAGCTGCAGCGCCTCATGATGCTGAATATGGATCCGCCGCAGCACACGCGGCAGCGCGCGTTCGTGAACCGCGGGTTCACGCCGCGCATGATCGGACGGCTTGAGGAACACATCGCGCAGATTTGTCACGCCCTGCTCGACGACGTGCAGAATGCTGGCACGGCCGACTTCGTCACGGAGATCGCGGCGCCGCTGCCGTTGTGGGTGATCTGCGAACTGATCGGCGCGCCAGTCGAAGACCGTGGGCGAATCTTCGAGTTGTCCAACCTCATGATTGGCGCCGGCGACCCGGAGTTCCAGATCGCTCCGCAGGCCTCGCAGGATGCGGCCGCGGAGATCTACGCGTATGGCGAGGCGCTCGCGGACCGTCGGCGTGCGCAGCCGGCGGACGACATCATCACCAAGCTGTTGCAGCCGAACGACGCCGGCGAGGCGCTGACCACCACCGAGTTCGACTTGTTCTTCTTGTTGCTAACCGTGGCCGGCAACGAGACGACCAGGAACGCGGCCGCCGGCGGCATGCTTGCCCTGTTCGAGCATCCCGATCAGTGGCAGCGGCTACTCGACGACCGGTCGCTGATTCCTACGGCCGCGGAGGAGATCGTGC
The DNA here is from genome assembly GCA_035472835.1 of Streptosporangiaceae bacterium. Lineage (GTDB taxonomy): Bacteria > Actinomycetota > Actinomycetes > Streptosporangiales > Streptosporangiaceae > JAJYUU01. The sequence goes on from DATIOU010000220.1 coordinate 1,475, forward strand.
GGTGGGTGAGCCCGGTAAACCTGTTCCGCCGGACAGCGATATGCGATACCGAACTCGGCGGCGAGCCGATAGCCGCCGGGGAGAAGGTTGTCGTGTTCTACACCTCGGCCAACCGGGATGAGGCTGTGTTCACTGCGCCGGGTCAATTCGACGTGGGCCGGGATGTCAACCCGCACGTCGGCTTCGGCGGCGGCGGTCCCCATTTCTGCCTCGGCCGCCACCTCGCCGCCCTCGAGCTGCGCGTACTACTGAAAGCACTCACCGAGCGCATGCCGGGGATCAAGCTCGACGGCGAGCCGAGCAGGCTGCGGTCGAACTTCATCAACGGCATCAAGCACATGCCGGTCCGGTTCTAGGTCGGAAGCCGGGTGATGACGCCTTGAGCTGTAGTTATGCATTTTGCGTTGCGGCCAGCTAATGGATCGGGCATGCCTCGTGAATCCACCAACCGTCAGCGCGGAGCCGTGCTTGCTGGCCTGCGGTGATCGCCGAGCCACACAGGGTTACTCGCCGGCGCGGGACCTGGACCCGTCAGCGGCCGGGAACTCGACGAGCGAGATGATGCGGGTGGCCATGAATCGGGCTGTCCGCACCGGCGTGCCAGTGCGAGTCACCTCGGAAACCTCGACCAACCCGCGCCGCGTCTCGACCTCAACCCGCCGGCCCGCGCGGGTCGCCGTGACCTCGAAGGTCCGGGTGCCGTCGCCGACATCAACCACGATCTCGACTCGATCACCTTTCATACGGCTCACCCCACCAATCGAACATCCATTCGATACCCAGTTCGGTGCCGAACGAAACGGCAATTTGACAGTTCGGTGGCCTCCCCTCGCATACCCGCCAGATGCCGGTAGTTAGCCTGTAAGCAGCGGACATGTGGCACTCGGTAGGGAGGCCCAGATGCCACGCAGGAGCGGGTACTGGCTGGCGCTCGGCGCAATAACAGCCTGCGTCGTAGCGGCTGCCTGGCCGGGTGAGGTGACCAATCCGGCGACGCTCATCAGCCGTGTTGGCGCCCTGGTGATCGCGGTCCTGATCGGCGTCCTGCATTGGCCGATCACCCACCGATACGGGCCGCTCGCGCCGTCGTGGACCGCCCGGATTATCCGCATTGCCGGGTTCACCTTGGTGGCTACGCTCATTCTCGTGAAATCCGCCGTCGAGCGGCACGAGTTTGCCCGCCTCGCCGGCCGGCCGGCGCTGACCGGCATCTGGGCCGGCGAGATCGCCTTCCTGGTGGTGATCGCGGCTTACGTGGCCGGGCTGCTCGCCATTACCGCGCTGCGGCCACCGGCCGGTCCGGCCGCCACGCTGATCGGCCTGAGCGCCGGCGTCCTGCTCGGCCTGGCCGTGTACGTGCTACGCCCGCTAGACAACCCGGCGCACTTCACTAACCCGTGGCTCAGCACCATTGTGCTGATCACGAAGGTCGTTGCGGTACCGGCGGTATTCGCCGCGGCCACGGCCGCGGTAGTGGTGGCGACAAGACGGACGTCCCGGCGCGAGCGCGACGGGACGCTGCCGCTGACGCACATCCGAGCGCGGCAAGGTGTCGCGGCCGGCCTCTGCGTGGGGATCACGTGCGCGCTGCTGGTGTCGGTGCTGGGCATCGCCACGATCGCGGTGGCGCCGCACGCGGCGAGCAGGATCCAGTGGACGATTCCGGGCGGCAATTTGCCCGCCAGCTCGCTCTACAGTTTCGAGGTCAACGCCAGTCACGCTGTCGCCGGCTTCCTGCTGATCCTGATCATCTTCCCGTTCCTCGGCGCGGGCATCGGCGCCTGGGGCGGCCTCTTCGCGGCGGGTAACAGAGGACTACGGCCAGGCGGTGGCGGCGGCGGGGGAACCAGGCCGCCGCAGCCCAAGCCGCCGAAGCCCACGGGCGGACGGCAACTCGACGGCCCGAGGCCAGCTGTCGTCAACGTGCTGAGCTGGCCGGAATGGGACCCAGCGACCGAAGCCCCGAAGGTGGCGGCTCCGCCTGAACGCGTGCCGGCGACTCGCTGAGGCTATCTATCGCCGAGGCCACCGCGGGAGATCAGCTGCTGGGCGATGACGTTGCGCTGGATCTCGTTGGTGCCCTCACCCACGATCATCAGCGGTGCGTCGCGGAAGTAGCGCTCGACGTCGAATTCGGTCGAGTAGCCGTAGCCGCCGTGGATGCGGATCGCATTCAGCGCGATATCCATCGCCGCCTCGGAGGCGAACAGCTTGGCCATTCCGGCTTCCAGGTCGCATCGGTCGCCTGCGTCGTACTTCTCCGCGGCGAACCGCACCAGCTGCCGGGACGCGGTCAGCTTCGTCGCCATGTCCGCTAGGTACGCGCCGATCTGCTGGTGCTTCCAGATCGGCTGCCCGAAGCTCACCCGCTCCTGCGCGTACCGCAGCGCGTCGTCGAAAGCAGCCTGGGCCACGCCAACCGCCCGCGACGCCACCTGAATTCGCCCGATCTCGAGGCCTTTCATCATCTGGGCGAACCCGCTGCCCGGCTCGCCGCCGAGTACCGCGTCAGCGGCGGCGCGGAAGTCGGAGAACGACAGCTCACAGCTCTCGACTCCCTTGTAACCGAGCTTGGGCAGGTCTCGCGAGACGACCAGGCCCGGCCCGTGCTCGACGAGCAGGATGCTGATGCCCTTGTGCCGCGGAGTCGCAGCAGGATCCGTCTTGCACAGCAGCGCAATCAACTGCGAGCGGCGCGCGTTGGTGATCCACGTCTTCGCGCCGTTGATTACGTAGCCGTCGCCTTCTCGCCGCGCGATGGTCGTCATCGCCTGCAGGTCGGAGCCACCGCCCGGTTCGGTCAGCGCCATCGTCGCCCGAACCTCGCCGGTGGCCATGCGCGCCAGGTAGCGCGTCTTCTGCGCGTCGGTGCCGAAGTTGAGCAAGAGCTTCGCGACCACAGTGTGGCCGCCCATCGCGCCGGCGAGGCTCATCCAGCCCCTGGCTAGCTCGGCCGTCACCTCGGCGTAGCAAGCCGTCGACACGGGCGCGTCCCCGTACGGCTCGGGGATCGCCAGCCCGAAAATGCCGAGGTCCTTCATCTGGCCGATCAGCTTCCCGGGATACTCGTTAGCGTGCTCGAGCTGACGTGCCACCGGCCGGACCTCGCGATCCACGAAGTCCGCGACAGTGCTGACGACCGCCCGCTCTTCTGCCGAAAGACCGCTCAACGTCCTGCTCCCTCGGGGCCGATCACCACGTTCCTGTTCTGAATGCTAGTTAAGAGCCTCGCCAGGCAGGCGGCGGCCGAAGGAGCGTGACCGGGTGACGACACCACCATCGCTGGCCGGCCAGGCGCCATTCTTCGATGATCTGGCTGTCGGCCAGGAGTTCACCAGCGCGCCGGCGATCACGCTCACGTCCGGGCTCGCCGCGGTGCATCAGGCCATCACGGGCGACCGGCTGGCCCTGACCCTTGATCACGAGCTGTGCCGCCAGGTCACCGGCGCCGGGCCGCTGGCATCGCCGAGCCTCGTCTGGGACGTCGCCATCGGCCAGTCGACGGTCGTGACGCAGCACGTCAAGGCCAACCTGTTCTACCGCGGGCTGGTCTTCCGGCGCGCGCCCCTCATCGGCGACACGCTGGCGACGCTGACCCAGGTCGCCGCCCTCCGGCAGAACGCACCGCGCGACGGCCGGGCTGCGACGGGCCTGGCGGCCCTCCGGATCATCACTACTGACCAGGAGAGCCGGCCCGTACTCGACTTCTGGCGCTGCGCCATGCTGCCGCTTCGTGAGCAGTCGGCCCAGACCGGGAACGCGGACGACCTCAGCTTGGTCGGCAAGGACGGGCCGCCGCCGAACTACGAGGGACCAGTCGAGGGCTGGCGGCTGGATCAGTTCGCGCGCCGCGCTGCCGGACCGCGGCCGGCCGATCTGCACCCGGGCCAGTCGTTCGAGGTGGCCGGCGGGGACGTCGTGTCCAGCGCCCCTGAATTGGCCCGGCTGACGGCGAACATCGCCGCCGTGCACCACGACCAGGGCGCGGGCCGCGGCGAGCGTCTTGTCTACGGCGGCCACGCGATCGGGCTGGCGCTGTCCCAGGCGGTCAGGGCGCTGCCTGCCATGGTCACGGTGACCGGTTGGCAAGACTGTGATCACCTGGCGCCCGTGCGCGAGGGCGACACGCTCCGCAGCACTATGACCGTCGAGCAGGTGGACTACCTGCCCGACGGCGGCGGCCTCGTGCACCTGCGCTCACTCGTGCGTGCCGACGCGCCGGATCCGCGCGACGTCCTGGACTGGCGGTACGTCGCGGTGCTCGCGTGAGCGGGCCGATCTAGCCAAATGTGAATACGTAGGCCTCGACGGCCGGATCGAGGAACGTGATCTCGAACAAGCGCTCCGTGACCAGGCCCTGCTGCCGGATTAGCTGATAGAGGCGCTGCTCGGTGACGAGCCCGTTGCCCTGGTCGTCGACGTCGAGTCCATGCGCATCCGCGGGCGGACGGCCGTCGAGCAGAACGCGGAACCGCACCGCGTTTTCGCGCGTGGCCGGACCCATCACGAGATGCAGATCGCGAGCGTGGAACCGGTACGAGATCTGCCCGCCTGCCTCGTTCAGCGTGGCGCACTGCCGCGCCAGCGTCCATTCGCCGGACAGGGCCCACTCGTTCAGGCGCAGCTGCGCGGGCGCGGCGTACAGGTGCCGCGCATCCAGTACGGCATCTCGAGGGGAGGCCAGGCGCTCGGCGCGCTCGTAGCCGAGGTAGGTCTCGGGGGATTGCAGAGTCGCCCAGTCGGCTGGTGCTTCGACGCCATCGCCATCCGCCGACACCAGTCCGGTCGCCGCGCCGCCTAGTCCGGCCTCGGTGAGGAGTTGCTGGATGGCGACCTCGGAGTTGGCGTAATCACCTTCGCCGAACTGGTGGTGGCGGATACGGCCACGGGCGTCGATGAAGTACAGCGCCGGCCAGTACATGTTGCCGAACGCGCGCCAGATCGCGTAGTCATTGTCTATCGCGACGGGGTAGTCGACATGCATGTCAGCCGACGCCAGGCGCACATTGTCGACATCGTGCTCGAAGCCGAACTCGGGCGTGTGGACGCCGAGCACCGCCAGGCCGGAGCTCCCGTACTTCTCCGACCAGGCCCGGACGTGCGGCAGAGTGCGTATCCAGTTGATGCATGTATATGTCCAGAAGTCCACCAGGACCACCCGACCGCGAAGATCGTCCGGCGTGAGGGGGGCCGAGTTAAGCCACTCGGTCGCGCCCGTGAGCGGCGGCTGCTGCCCCTCGACCGGCAACAGCGCCTCTGTGCGGCTCATTGCTGCTCCGTCGCCATGTGACACGCCTCCTAACAATCGGTCCATCACCAAGCGTAGCCAGTCGTCTTGAGGTGGGGCGGGCGGCGTCGCCAGCTGCGCTTTGGGTGGTTAGGCTGCGGTTCGTGGCCGTGGTACTTGGCAGTGTCGTAGCAGGCAGTGTCGTAGCAGGCAGTGTCGTAGCAGGCGGTGTCGTAGCAGGCACAGTGTGACGGCGTACCTCGGCGATGTCAGCGAGCTCGACCTCGCCGGATACATCCGGCCCGGCGACACCGTCGTCTGGGGCCAGGCGTGCGCGGAACCGCTCACCCTCACCGAAGCCGTGGCCGCGCAGCGGCAGCGTCTGGCCGGGATCCGGTGCTTCACCGGCATCTCCAGCTCGTCGGCGGTCCGGCCCGAACACTGCGACTCCCTGTCCTTTGCGTCGTACACCGCGGCCGGCGCTAACCGCGGGCTGGCTCGGGCCGGCGCGCTGGACATCCTGCCCGTCCACTACTCCGACTTGCCGCTTATGCGGGTCGACGTCATCTTCCTGTCGCTGCCGCCGCCACGGCCGGACGGCACGTTCGGGCTCGGCCTCGGGGCGGACTACATCGCCGCCATGCTCGGTCACGCGAGGGTCGTCGTCGCCGAGGTCAATGACCAGGTGCCGGACGTGAGCTCGGACCGCCGCCTCAGCCCGGCCGAGCTCGACGTGATCGTGAGAGTATCGAAGCCGCCAGCCGAGTACCCGGCAGCTGCCCCGCGAGACATCGAGAACGTCATCGCTCGCCACGTCGCCGACCTGGTTCCGGACGGCGCCACGATCCAGCTCGGCGTCGGCAGCATGCCGTCCGCCGTAGCCCGCCGGCTGCGCGGCCACCGCGACCTGGGCGTGCACTCCGGACTGATCACCGACGCGGTCGCCGAGCTCATCGAGGCTGGCGTCGTCACCGGAGCGCGCAAGGGCGTCGATCGCGGCCTGGTGGTGACCGGCTTCCTCATGGGCACGAAGCGCCTGGTGGAGCTCGCCGCCGCTGATCCGGCCATCACCCTGCGCGACACCAGGTACACGCACGACCCGGCCGTGCTCGCGGCGCAGACCCAGCTGATCGCCATCAACTCTGCGACCGAGGTGGACCTTACTGGCCAGGCCAACACCGAGACGGCTAATGGGCAATACGTCGGCGCCGTCGGAGGAGCCGTCGACTTCGCCCGTGGCGCCGCTCGGTCGCGGGGCGGTATCCCGATCATCGCGCTGCCGTCAACCGCCGGGCCTGCCAGCCGCATAGTTTCCCGGCTTAGCGGGCCGGTGACGGTGGCCCGTGCTGACACTGGGGTGATCGTGACCGAGTATGGAGTTGCAGACCTGCGGGGGCTGACGCTGGCCAAGCGACGCGAGCGAATGCTCGCTATCGCGCACCCCGACCACAGGACCGCGCTCGCGGCGGCCGCCGCCACCGACCGACCGGAAGGAGCCTCGCTATGACGACGCGCCGGGCCGCCATCGTCGCGCCACTGCGCACGCCCGTCGGCACATTCGGAGGCAGCCTGCGCGACGTTCCGGTCGAGGTTCTCGCCGCAACCGTGATCAAGGCGGTGCTGGCCCGCACCTCAGTCGACCCTGACCTCATCGAGGATGTGTCGTTTGCTCAGTCCTACGTCAACGGGGAGACCCCGTGCATCGGGCGGTGGGCCGCTCTGCAGGCCGGGCTGCCGGTGAGCGTGCCCGGATTCCAGATCGACAGGCGGTGCGGCGGCGGCCTCCAGGCAGTCATCACGGCTGCGATGATGGTGCAGACCGGATCGGCGGATGTCGTGCTGGCGGGCGGCGTCGAGAGCATGAGCAACGCCGAGCACTACACGACGTCGATGCGCTGGGGTTCCAGGTCCGGCAACCAGTTCCTCTACGACCGCATCGACCGCGGCCGGGAGCGATCCCAGCCGGAATGGCGATTCGGCAAGATCTCCGGAATGATCGAGACGGCCGAGAACCTGGCTGAGCAGTTCGGCATCACCAGGCACGAAGCCGACGTGTACGCGGCCCGCAGCCACCAGCGAGCTGCGGCCGCCTGGGATGCGGGTTTCTTCGATGACGAGGTCGTGGCCGTCGAGGTCCCCCAGCGCCGCGGCGATCCGGTGGTGGTCGGGCGGGATGAGGGGATCCGACCGGACTCCAGCCCGCAGTCGCTCGGCAAGCTCCGGACGATCATGCCTGGCGGCACCGTGACGGCGGGCAACGCCAGCCAGCAGAACGACGCGGCGGCGGCCTGTCTCGTCGTCGCCGAGGACCGGCTCGAGTCGCTCGGCCTGGAGCCGCTCGGCTACCTCGTGGGCTGGGCCGCGGCCGGTTGCGAGCCGGCGACCATGGGCATCGGGCCAGTGCCCGCGGTCGAGCGGTTGTTCGCGCGCACCGGACTCAACTTCGGCGCGGTCGACCTCGTGGAGCTCAACGAGGCGTTCGCGGTTCAGGTCCTCGCCGTGCTCGCTGGCTGGGGCTGGAACGACCCCGACAAGCTCAACGTCAACGGCTCCGGCATCTCGCTCGGTCACCCGATCGGCGCTACCGGCGCCCGGATGCTCGCTACCGGCCTCCGCGAGCTGCGCCGGCGTGACGGCCAGTACCTCCTGGAGACCATGTGCGTTGGTGGCGGGCAGGGTGTCGCCGCCCTCTTCGAGGCCGCTCGCTAGCCGTTACGGGGTCGCCGTTGGCGTCGGCGAATTGGTCGGGGTTGGCGGCGGGCTGGTCGGGCTGACGGACGGGCTCGTCGGCGTGGCTGTGGGCGATGCACTTGTCGGCGTCGGTGACGGCGACGGCGTCTTAGTCGAGGATGGCGCTGGGCGTGGCTTGTGCGACGAAGTCGGGCCAGGCGCTGGCTGCAGCACGGGCAGCATCATGCCCTGAGCTTGCTTCTTCGGCAGCAGGGACGTTATGGGCAGCACTGGCGCCGCGCGCCGAGCGCTCGGCCGGGATGTGCCGGCCGGGTTTTGCCCCAGTGCCTGCCCGATGGCGTGCGTGATCGAATCGGGCATTCCAGAAGAGCTACTGGCCATCGCTGCGAGTGCGACGCCGAGTGCGGCTACCAGGGCACCGACCAGCGCCAGCCGCCCGCGCGGGACCAGGCCAGCGCGGGCCTTCTGCACCGCCAGATAGCGCACCAGCGGACTGCACCACAGCGCCCGCCGCTCTTGGCGCTTTCGGCTCAGATCGCGCACAGGTCGCGGGAAGCCATCCGGACCTAGGTCGCCGATTGTCGACGTGAGCGAATCCCGGTAGGACGCGAACTCGGGGTCACCCGCAATGCCGAGGGCACCTGGCAGGACGGAGGGCGGGAGAGCCGCGAGCGGGATCGCGGAAATCACCCGAACGCCAGCCACGAGCGCTCCTCCGCCTTCCGCCCGGGCCGCCTGCGTGCTTGCACCGGCGCTGCTCCCGTACGCATTGAACAGGCGCGCACGCTCGAAACTCGTAATCGCAGCAGCGAGCATCTCGCTCGCGGTGTCGGCCGGCACGCCGAGGACAGCCGCGACGTCAGCCGAGCTGAGGTAGTGCCGGTAGACGAGATCCAGGACCTCTCGGTCGGCTGGCGGCAGCGAGGTCAGCGTCGCGCCGGCGCTTAGCTGCCTCAGGCGATGTTCCCCGATAGCAGGCTCGTTCGCGATTCCGGATGCCCCGGCGGGATGTGGGCTCAGCATGACCAGCGACCGAGGCGGATCTGCGCTCTTACACTCCCGCCGAGCGAGCGCTAGCAGCCAAGCCCGCACTCGACCGATATCTTGCAACCGGTCGAGCAGTGCAAACGCGATGACGAGTGTCGCTCGGGCTGCGTCGGCGGCCTCCGCAGGGTCGGCGAGCAGCGCGCGACAGTAGTCGTACAGGTGCGCCGCGTGCCGGTCGACGACGGCGCTGAACCGGTCCAAGTCGGCATGTGAGGCGTCAGCCAACATGGGTTCCCTCCCCAGCCGGCGTCGCTCCGGCCTGATTCCGGCCACCCCCCGGAATCAAGGTTGCGCGCAGCCACGTCGCCGTATCAGACAGTAGCTGAAAGAATCGGTAATCGCAGCCGATGACTCCACATAACTGGCGTGTCCGGCCGGCAGTGCCGATTCAACGGCAAGTCCGCCACCGGGCGTAGTCTCCGAAGCTATGACCGGCGCTTCGGCGGTGTTGGGGCTAGCGCGCAGCGATCCCCGCGGCCCTGGGATCAGCCGGGTCCGCCGAGCCGAGGGCTACCGGTTCGTCAGCCCGGCGGGCGCGGACATCTCCGACCCGGAGACGCTGGCGCGCATCAGCACGCTCGCGATCCCGCCGGCTTGGACGAGCGTCTGGATCTCTCCTGATCCGTCCGGCCATATCCAGGCCACTGGCGTCGATAGCCGCGGGCGTACGCAGTACCGCTACCACCTGCTCTGGCGAGAACAGCGCGATGCGCAGAAATTCGAGCACATGCTCCGGTTCGCTGCGGCGCTGCCAACGCTGCGGACGGCAACCCTGCATGACCTCGAGCGCCGCGCCCTGGATCGAGGTCGCGTCGCCGCGAGCGCCGTCCGGCTTATCGACCTGGGCCTGTTCCGCCTCGGCGGCGAGCGGTACGCAGAGCTTGATCACCACTATGGCGCCACGACGCTCGAGAAGCGCCACGTCAGCGTCCACCGCGACGCCGTCGTCTTCGACTACGTCGGGAAGGAGGGCAAGCGGCGGGCGGTCACCGTTACCGACCGCGCCGTCCTCGCGACGGTGCGATCGCTCGCGCGCAGCGATAACGGCCTGGACTCGCTGTTCTCCTGGCAGGACGGCGACTCCTGGCACCCGCTGCACTCCCACGACGTCAGCGCCTACATCGCCGAGAACGCAGGCGGCCACTTCACGGCGAAGGAGTTCCGGACCTGGAACGCAACCGTCCTCATGGCGCTGCTGCTCGCGAACGCCGAACCGCCGGCCACGCCCCGGCGCGCCCGAAGCGTGATCGTCGCCGGCATCCGCGAGGTCGCGGCCTGGCTGGGGGACACTCCGGGCGTAGCCCGGGCCTCCTATATCGATCCCAGACTGATCAGCACCTACGAGTCTGACGGCCGCCTGGCCAGCATCCCGCCGCTGCCGCCGGAGCTGCCGGCGAGCGCGGAAGCCGAGATCGCTGTTGCCGGGCTGCTGGCTAGTGCCCGCCCGGAATCACAAGGCCAGACTCATACGCCGCTATGACAGCCTGCGTCCGGTCACGTAGCCCCAGCTTGTGCAGCACACGGCTGACATGCGTCTTAATGGTCTCCTCGGTGACGACAAGGCGGTCGGCGATTTGCTGGTTCGACAACCCCTCGGCAACGAGGCGCAGCACCTCGGTCTCGCGCGGCGTAAGCGTCGCAAGCGCGGGCCGCGCAGCCGCTGGCGCTCGCGGGCGGATCCGGGCGAACTCCCTGATCAGCCGCCGGGTCACGGCGGGTGCCAGTAGCGCCTCGCCGGCCGCCACCACTCGGACCGCGTCGAACAGCCGCTCAGCAGTGACGTCCTTCAGCAAAAACCCGCTCGCCCCGGCGCGCAGCGCCTCGAACACGTAGTCATCAAGGTCGAAGGTCGTCAGGATCAGCACGCGCGGAGTGCCCGGCCGACCCGCGTCGAGCTGCCTGGTCGCCTCGATGCCGTCCGTACCCGGCATTCGCACGTCCATCAGCAGCACGTCGGGATGCAACTCCCGGCCAAGGGTTACCGCCTCGGCGCCGTCGCACGCAGTACCCACGACCATGAAGTCCGGCTGCGTATCGAGCAGTGCGGCGAAACCTGCGCGCACCACCTGGTGATCGTCGGCCACGACGATCCGGATGCGCGCCTCGCCGGTGGTCATGCGGCGTCCGCTGCGGCCTTCGCGGGAAGCGTCGCCTCGACGAGGAAGCCGCCGCCAGGCGCCGGGCTTGTCCGCAGTGTGCCGCCGACAGCCGCGGCCCGCTCCTGCATGCCAAGCAGCCCGTGGCCGCCGCTTCCGGCTGCGTGCGAGGGGCCCGGGCCATTGTCGCGGATCCGCAGGTAGAGCCCGTCGTGGTATCGAAGCTCGACGTCGATCGCGGCGCCCGGCGCGTGCCGCCGCGCGTTGGTCAGCGCCTCCTGCACGATCCGGTACGCCGCTAGCTCGACACCCGGGTCGAGCGGGATGAGCCAGCCGCTCACGATAAGCCGGGTCCCTGCACCAGAGGCACCCCTGGACTCGTCCAGCAGGTCGTTCAGCTGGGCGAGGCCCGGCTGCGGGCGCCGTAGCTGCTCGGCCGCGGCGTCCTCGCGAAGCACCCCGAGCAGCCGGCGCATCTCGGTCAGGGCCGACCGAGCCGTGTCGCCGATGGCCAGCAGTCGCTGCGCGCCAGCAGGCGGCATGCCCTGCGTCGTCAGCCGCGCGGCCTCCGCCTGCACCGCGATCATCGAGATGTGGTGAGCCACCACATCGTGCAGTTCGCGCGAGATGCGCGCCCGCTCGCCTCGCATCATGTGGGCCAGGCGCGAGTCCGCCATCATCTCGTCTTGCGTGCTGCGAACCGCCGAATCGCGCTTGACGCGCCGGGTGTAGCCAACCCAGCACCCGAGCGGCAGCGCGCCAGTCAGCAGGATCAGCACCGCCCGCGTCGGGCTCGTGTCCGGCTGCGTAAGGGCGGAAATGAGCACAGCCACGGCTATGCACCCGGCAAGTGCTTGCGCCCCCAGGTAGCTGAGCCGGGCCATGGCGGCGATGAACGCGATCACCCCGGCCACGGTCGCGGTGTGCACAAGCCCGAGCGACAGCAGGCTTGCTATCGCCACGATGACTGCCGTCGTCCGCGGCTGGGTCCAGAGCGCGCCGAGTGGCAGCGTCGCCGCCAGCGCGATCAGTACGAGGAAGATCTTGGGTGGCAACGCGGCGCCCGGACCGGTATTGCTCGGCAGCGGCTCGAGCGCGATCTGCACCACGGCGGCGAGCGCCAGGGCCGCACCCGCCATCAGCGGCGCTCGGCCCTCGGCCCAGCGCCGCGGGTCGCGAACGCGGGCTCCTGCCACGGTTCCGGCACCGTTCATGCTGCTCATTGTCGCCGCCAATGGCGGCCACCGCGTCCCCTGGTCAGGGAGTGCGGCGTCACTCGCGAGAGGGATGCTGGGCCCGTGATCCCTCGTGGCGGCCACAGAAAAGACGGTCCAGCAGCGTGACGACTGCGCGGTCGCGCGCTTCATAGCCTGTGTGCCATGGACGCGACTATCGAGGTAACGGGCCTGCGAAAGCGATTTGGTCCGACCGTGGCCGTCGACGGCCTCACCTTCCGGGTGGAGCCCGGCCAGATCACCGGGTTCGTCGGGCCGAACGGCGCCGGCAAATCCACGACCATGCGAGTTGTCCTTGGTCTAGACAGCCCTGACGAAGGTAGTGCGCTCATCGGCGGCCAGCCCTACGCGACTCTTCGGCACCCGCTCAGCCACGTCGGCGCGCTGCTCGATTCAGGCGCTATCCAGCCAAGCCGCCGGGCTCGCAACCACCTGCTCTGGCTGGCCAATTCCCAGGGTTTCGGACCCGGGCGTGTCGACGAGGTGATCGAGCTGACCGGCCTCGGCCCAGCCGCCCGGCGCAAGGCTGGCGGATACTCACTCGGCATGCGGCAGCGGCTCGGGATCGCGGCCGCGATGCTTGGTGATCCGCCGGTGCTGATGTTCGACGAGCCGTTCAACGGGCTCGATCCCGAAGGAATGACGTGGATGCGCGCGTTCCTGCGCTCCCTGGCCGCCGAGGGGCGCACGGTGCTGGTGTCCAGCCACCTCATGAGTGAGCTGCAGGACAACGCCGATCATCTCCTAGTCATCGGTCGCGGCCGGATGATCGCCGATGTCAGCGTCGCGGATCTGCTCGCAGCAGCGTCCAAGGACCGCGTTATGGTCCGCACGGCAGACCGCGGCTCGGCCACCACCGTGCTGACGCAAGCAGGCGGCACGGTCGCGATCTCGGACCACGATCTGCTGGCCATCTCCGGCCTGACGGCCGGTCGGATCGCCGAACTGCTCGGGAGCAGCGGCGTGCCGTTCTCCGGGCTCGCGCCGCACCAGGCCACCCTCGAGGAGGCTTACATGGAGCTGACCAGGGACTCTGTCGAGTTCCGTGGGGCTCCGCCGGCACTGGAGCAGACGAGATGACGACGACTAGCTACCGATCGGTCCGGCCCGCCGGGCGCGACGGCTTCGGTCAGCTGCTGCGAGCGGAGTGGACCAAGCTCAGGACCGTCCGCGGCTGGGTCCTCACGATCTTCCTGGCGGCGGCGCTGACGGCCGCGGTTCCGATCTTCCTCGCCAGCACCGCGAAATCTAACGACCCCGTGACGTGCGCGCACGGGATCTGCCAGGCCGAGGGCCAGACCATCGCCGTCGGACCGGCCGACACCGCCGTGGTCGACAACTTCTACTTCGCCGATCAGCCGCTGGCCAGTGACGGCAGCATCATCGCTCGGGTCAGCGGCTTGCACGGCGTCAGTCGGCTCCCGCCCGGCTTCGCGCGCGCGCCGGCGACCATGCCATGGGCTAAGGCTGGCCTCATTATCAAGGCCAGCACGAAGCCAGGGGCAGCGTATGCGGCCGTCATGCTGACTGGCGGTCATGGTGTCAGGATGCAGTATGACTTCACTCACGAGATAGCCGGAACGTCCGCCGTCTCGGCGCAGTGGCTCCGGCTTACCCGGTCGGGGGGGTCGGTCACCGGCTTCGAGTCGGCCGACGGCCGCCAGTGGACCGAGATCGGCACGGCAGTGCTGCCCGGACTGACCGGGACCGCGCAGGTCGGTTTGTTCGTCGCGTCACCCACGTTCCAGGCAGCCTTCGGGTCGGGGGACAACAGCGTAGGTATCGCGACACACGCCGTCGCGTCGTTCGGACACATCACGCTCTCAGGCGGGCAGCCCGCCGGCCACTGGACCGGGACGCAGGTCGGCACACCCAGCGCCGACGGAGCGATCAACTTCTCCGTAAACGGCCACCCAGTCAAAGGACCGGTGACGCAGCCCGGATCCGTGCGGGCAGTGGCCGGCACCATCACGGTCTCCGGGTCGGGTGACATCGCGCCGTTCGAGCCCATCGTCGATCCGCTGCACGTTACCTTTTTCGGCACGCTCTTCGGGCTCATCGCGCTGATCGCCCTCGGCGCCTTGTTCGTCACCGCGGAGTATCGCCGGGGCCTGATCCGCACGACCGTCGCCGCAAGCCCGCGGCGCGGCCGGATCCTCGTCGCCAAATCCATCATTATCGGGGTCGTTGCGTTCCTAGCCGGACTCATCGGTGGCGCGGTCGCACTCCCGATCGCGTCGCGCAAGCTCTACGCCAACGACTGGCGGCCACCGGTCTGGCCCCAGCTGTCGCTCACCAGCGGCATCGGCCTCCGGATCGTGCTCGGCACGGCGGCGATTGCGGCCGTGGCGACGGTCCTCGGCCTCGCCGCGGGCGCCATCTTCCGGCGCGGTACGGGAGCCATCGTGGTGACGACTGGCGTCGTCATCGTCCCGCTAATCCTGGCGCTTGTGATGCCGCTCACGCTGGCCACCTGGCTGTTGCGGCTGAGCCCGGCCGCGGCGTTCAGCGTGCAGAGCAGTGTCCAGCGCTACCCCCAGGTGAGCAACGTCTGCGCGCCATATCACTCCTGCTTCCCGCTGTCACCGTGGCACGGGTTCGCGGTGCTCTGCGTCTGGGCCGCGGTCGCCCTGGGAGTGGCTATCTACGCACTACGCCGGCGGGATGTATGAGAGACGCAGTCCACGCGGAGTGGACGAAGCTGCGCACCGTTCCCAGCACGGGCTGGCTGCTCATCGCCGTCATCGCGCTGACTGTGGGGGCCAGCGCGATGGCGACGGCGATCGTCAAGTGCCCGGGCACGTGCGACGCGGACACCACGAAGCTGAGCCTGACCGGGATCATGCTCGGCCAGGCGGCGGTCGCCGCCCTCGCTGTGGTGGTTGTCACGGGCGAGTACGGCACCGGCATGATCCGCGTCAGCCTGGCCGCCATGCCGCGCCGGTCCGTGTTGCTGGCAGCCAAGGCCGTAGTGGTTACCACTGTCGTGCTGGCCGCCGGTACCGTGTCGGTGCTCGGCTCGGTGCTGGCTGGCCGGCTGCTACTGCCAGGCAATGGCTTCAATGCCCACAACGGCTTTGCCGCGCTGTCGATACTTCACGGCCCGACGCTGCGCGCCGCGGCTGGCTCGGTGCTGTACCTGATCCTCATCGGCTTGTTCACACTCGGCCTGTCGACGGCGCTACGGGATTCGGGTCTCGCCACCGCGATCGTGCTCTGCGTGCTGTACGTGATCCCGCTCGTCA
>DATIOU010000221.1:0-32401 GCA_035472835.1 Streptosporangiaceae bacterium
GTGCGGCGCGCCTATCTCGCGCATGCAGGCGCGCTCATCGGCGGGTTCGCCAGGACGGCGGAGGCTGAATTGCTGGTCTCAAGCCGGTGGGCCCGTTCGCTCGGGGCCGACCGGGCCGTTGTCCGGCAGAGCGCGCCGACGGTACAGCCGGCTGGCGAAGATGCGGAGCTGGCTCGCGACGAGGCGGCCAGATCGGCGCGACTACCTAGCCTGGCCCTGCGGGCGGCGCGGACCGCGCTCACGGCGGGCCCCGTGCTCGTTCAGGTGCCGCGTCGCGGCTACCTGGCGGCCGTCGCCTGCGAACGATGCGATGCTCGGGCACGCTGTACCTGCGGCGGCCCGGCGGAGCTACCCGGCCCGCAAGCGCCCCTCCGCTGCGGGTGGTGCGGCTCGGCGGTACCGCGCGCGTGCCGCGAGTGCGGTCACGAGGGACTGCGCGCCGTCGTCACCGGCGCCCGGCGGACCGCCGAGGAACTTGGCCGGGCCTTCAGTCCCGTGCCGGTGATCGCGTCGGGCGGCAGTCAGGTGCTCGACCGGGTCGGCAGCGAGCCCGCCGTCGTGGTCGCTACCCCTGGCGCCGAACCGATTGCCGACGGCGGGTACCACGCTGCCGTCCTGCTCGATGGCTGGGCGCTGCTCGGCATGGCCAGCCTGCGAGCAGCCGAGGAGGCCCTGAGGCGGTGGCTGAATGCAGCCGCCCTAGTGCGGCCGGCTGCCGACGGCGGCCGGGTCGTGGTCGTCGCCGATGGCGGCCAGCGGGCTGTGCAGGCCCTGATCCGGTGGGATCCGGCAACGTTCGCCCGCCGGGAGCTAGCGGAGCGAGCGGAGCTGCGTTTTCCGCCAGCCGTCCGGATGGCATCGGTCGCGGGCCCGCCCGAAGCCGTGGCTGCAGTGTTCTCGCTCGCGAAGCTCCCTGGCGAGGCGGAAGTTCTCGGCCCCCTGCCAGCGAATGGATCAGCCGGCCGCCCCGCCGCCGGAGCTGCAGGAGCTGCCGGGAGAACCCGCGACGGCGGGGAAGAAGGCCTAGATGCTTTGCGGTATTTGGTCCGGGTGCCCAGGTCAGCGGGGACCGAGCTGGCGCTCGCCCTGCGCGCCGCCCAGGCGGCCAGGACCGCGGCCAAGGAACCAGGAACGGTCCGCATCCAGCTCGACCCAGCAGCGCTGATCTGACTACATTCCGTCCAGGCCGTAGGGTACTTGGGTGACCAACTCACCTGGCGGCCCGCAGCCGGGGCCAACGGCGGGCGACAGCGCCGCTGGCCACGCGCGCCGCGAGCGCCCGCGGATGCCGCCGGTGCGACTCGCGCCACGGGGTGAGCTGGCCGCAGCCGCCAGGGTTGCGCCCCTGCTCCGGGCGGCGCGGGACCTCCAGGCCTGGGCCGCCCAGCAACCAGATGTGGCGATCAGCGAGGTCCTGGACGGCAGCTATGCGCGGGCGGCCGCCGATGCGCTGGAGCTCACCCTCGACGAGCTTGACGCGGCCTGGCAGGTCGCCGCCGCCACCAGCGAAACAAGCCACGACCAGCCCGCGTCGGCCGTGGTGCCGCTGTCGGCTGCCAGCGCCGAGGATGTCCTGCGCGAGTGGGATGCCGCGCTGGCCGCGCTGCTGGCCGGCGAGGAGCTGGACGGGCTCGCTACCGCCCTGTACACGGTGGGCACCCCGGTCCGGATCGAAGCGCTGTTCGATGCGTACACCGCGGCCGCGGCCCCCGCCGAGGTATCTGCCGCGCGTCCGACTGACACCGATGAGGCGGCAGCGTTGTCGCACGCCCTCGAGACGCTGGCCGACCTCGGCGTGGTCGAGCTCGGGACGGAAGAGCACGCTGGCGGCCTGACGGTAGTGCTGTCGCCGCTCGGCATCTGGGGCGTCCACCGGCGACTGCTTGAGCAAGGCTGGCATGTGCCGGTCCTCGGCGTGGCCGAGCGCGATGGCGCTGTCGGGTTGCTCATAACGCTGGCGAGCTGCGATGCCGAGGACGGCGAGTCGAGGATCAACGAGTGGCTCGTGAGCCGGTCCGAGCAGCAGGCCGCGGCTGAGCTGATCGCAGCAGCTACGACCGGCACGCCTGGCCTCCGTGGCGCCGCCTTCGCCGTGCTCGACCGGATTGGCGAGGGCGCGACGGAGGAAGTGCGCTGCGCCCTTGCCGAGCCGGTGCTGCGCGCACACGCCGCAGTCTGGCTGCACGAGCATGGCGAGCCGGCCGACCTGGGCCCGGCCGATCGAACGTGGCTGCTCGTCGACCTCGGCGCAGGCCTGCTTGAGGAAGCCGACGCGCGTGACGTCGTGGCCGAACTGCTCCCTGACGTGGCGCCCGAGGCGCAGGCCGAGATCGTCGCCGGCCTGTGGCGGGTCCGGCACCCGGCGGTCATCGATTTGCTGACGACGCTGAGCGAGCATCACCCCGATCCCTCGGTGGCCCGCGCGGCGCGCAAGGCCGCGTTCAAGGCGCGGTCGCCAGGGGCAGGGGCAGGGCCGCGAGCTTCATAGAATTGAGCCGCTGCGGCCTTTCCGTTGGGCTGCTGAGATAGCGCTCGGGCGTGGAGGGATGCAGTGAGTATCAGGCCGATCCGGTTGTTCGGTGACCCGGTTCTGCGCACGCCAGCCGACCCGGTGACCACGTTCGACGCAGAACTTCGCAAACTGGTCAAGGATCTCACCGACACGATGATGGACGCACCGGGCCTCGGCCTCGCCGCTCCGCAGATCGGCGTCGGCCTGCGTGTCTTCACTTACTACGTCGATGAAGTGCTGGGCCACGTCATCAACCCAAGCCTGAAGCTGTCTGATGACGTCGAGGTGGACGACGAGGGCTGCCTGTCCTTCCCTGGCCTGGCGTATCCGACTAGCAGAGCGCTTGGCACGGTTGCCGCTGGCTTCGACATGCACGGCGAGCCGATCACCATTGAGGGAACGGGGCAGCTCGCGCGCTGCGTGCAGCACGAGACCGATCATCTGGACGGGGTCCTATTCATCGACAGGCTCGATCCCGCCCAGCGCAAGCTCGCGATGAAGGAGATCCGGGCGTCGGAATGGTGGGGCGAGCCGGTTCCGGTGGTCAAGGTGTCTCCGCATGCCACCAAGGGCAAGGCGTTCTAGGGCATGCGCCTGGTCTTCGCCGGCACGCCAGAAACCGCGGTGCCATCGCTTGACGCGCTGCTGAAGTCCAGGCACCAGGTCGTCGCGGTGATCACCAGGCCTGATGCGAAGGCCGGCCGCGGGCTCAAAGTTGGCCTTAGCCCGATCGCCCAGCGGGCCGCCGACGCGGGAATCGAGATCCTGCGGCCGGCCCGGCTGGCCGGCGAAGAGTTCCTCGCCAGGCTCGGCCAGATCGCGCCCGAATGCTGCCCGGTAACGGCCTACGGCGCGATCATCCCGCAAGTGGCACTCGACGTCCCGGCCCGCGGCTGGGTGAACCTGCACTTCTCGGTACTGCCTGCCTGGCGCGGAGCGGCCCCGGTGCAACACGCGATCCTGCACGGTGATGACGTCACGGGCGCTACCACGTTCCAGATCGTCCGCGAGCTGGATGCCGGCCCGGTTTACGGCGTCCTTACCGAAGCCATCCGGCCAGCCGACACCGCCGGGGACCTGCTTGACCGGCTCAGCGTCGCAGGCGCCGAACTGCTCGTCGCGACCCTGGACGGCCTCGAGGCCGGCGAGCTCGAGGCTCGCGATCAGCCCGCCGACGGGGTCAGCCTAGCGCCCAAGATCACGCCGGCCGATGCGCGAGTCAACTGGCGCAATCCCGCCGCCGCGATCGACCGGCAGATCCGCGCTTGCACGCCAGAGCCCGGAGCGTGGTGCGAGCTGGGCGGCGTTCGCGTCAAGCTGTGGCCAGTAGCCGCAGCAGGAAAAAGTATCGGTGCCGTCGGCGATCATCTGCTCGCCCCTGGCGAGCTGCGGCCGGAGCGCGATCGCATCCTGGCCGGGACCGGAACGACTCCGGTCCAGCTCGGCGACGTCCAGGCCCACGGCAAGCGCAGGATGCGGGCCGCAGACTGGGTCCGCGGACTGCGCATCGACGGCCAGCCTGCGGTACTGAGCTAAGTGGCCAGACCGCCCGCTTCCAACTCTGGTCGTAGCCGGCCGGCCCACAGGCGCAAGCCCGGCCGGCCCGGCGGGGCACCGGGCGATCCCGCGAGGCGCGTCGCGCTCGACGTGCAGCTGGCCGTGTCCGACCGGGACGCCTTCGCCAACCTGCTACTGCCGCAGCTCCTCGCGCAGCGCGGGCTGACTGGCAAGGACGCCGCGCTTGCCACCGAACTGAGCTACGGCACCCTGCGCGGCCGGGGCACTTACGACGCGGTTCTTGCCGTCTGCTCGGACCGTGCCCTCCAGTCGCTCGACGCTGTCGTCCGCGAGGTGCTGCGGCTTGGCACCCACCAGCTGCTCGCGACCCGGATCCAGCCCCACGCCGCGGTGGCCACTTCGGTGAACCTGGTGAAAGACGTGGCCGGCCAGCGCCCCGCGGGCTTCGTGAACGCCGTCCTGCGCCGTGTCGCCACCAGGGACCTCGAGGCCTGGCTCGCTATCGCGGCGCCGGCGCGCGAGTCGGACCCCGTCGGCCACCTTGCGGTACGGCACAGCCACCCCCGGTGGGTTGTCGAGGCTTTCGCGGCCGCGCTTGGCGAGGTCCCGGACGGCGGCCTGCCGCAGACCGAGGCCGGCCTCGCCGCGGGCAACGAGCGCCCGGCCGTTCACCTGTGCGTAGTACCCGGGCTAGCCGACCGGAACGAACTCGTTCTGGCCGGTGCCACTCAGGCTCGCTGGTCACCATTCGGCGCCTACCTTCGTGACGGGGACCCGGCCGCGATCAGCGCGGTGTCGGAGGGCAGGGCTGGCGTGCAGGACGAAGCTAGCCAGCTCGCCGCTACGGCACTGGCCACGGTCAGCGTCGACGGCACGGACGACCGGTGGCTCGACTTGTGCGCTGGGCCTGGCGGGAAGGCACGGCTGCTGTCTGGCCTCGCGACCGGCAAAGGCGCCCGGCTCCTCGCCGCTGAGGTGCGCGAGCACCGTGCGAGGCTCGTGCGGTCAGCCGTGACGCCAGCCGGATCCGGCGGAGTCATCGTCGCCGACGGCACCAGGCCCGCCTGGCCCATTGGGCGCTTCGACCGGGTGATCGCCGACGTGCCGTGCTCGGGCCTTGGCGCGCTTCGTCGCCGGCCCGAAGCGCGGTGGCGACGAACCCCGGCGGACGTGCAGGCACTGGGCGGGCTGCAGCACCGCCTGCTGACCGAAGCGCTCGCAGCCGCGCGACCTGGCGGCGTCGTCGCGTACGTCACCTGCTCGCCGCATCTGGCCGAGACCGCCGAGGTGATATCCGACGTGCTCGCCGCGCGACCCGGCGTCGAGTTGCTCGACGCACCCGCCGCATTGCCTGCTGTACCCGGCATCAGGTCCGGGCCGGGCGGCCGGTACGCGCAGTTCTGGCCGCACGTTCACGGCACGGACGCCATCTTCCTGGCGCTGCTGCGGCCCGGTCGGTAGCGGCCGGGACCTCAGCGCGCGGCGGCGGGCAGGGCAGGCGTCCGCCGTGGCCCGACCCGCCCGGTCCCGACATCGGCGCGCTTGCCCTCCGCATACCCGGCACCGTAGCCACTGCCCGTATACGTAACCCGGGCCGTCCGCGTGACCGGATACGCGCGCGCCACCGACTGCCGGATCACCAGCGAGCGGTCGGCGAGCACGAGTGCCGCGCGGGACGCTCCGCCGCCGCCGTCGGCCACGCTCGCCGTTTGCTCGGCGCGCTGCTCGGCCGCACGCACCTTCGCGACGACGGCCGATGCATAGCCAAGCAGCCAGCTGCGCCGCCACGCGCGGACGTTGTCCGCTCTGGCCGGCACTTGCGCGGCCACCAGCCCGTGCCACATCTGGACAAGCACAGAAGTGAACAGGACATCCGCCCGCTCGATGTCCGATGCGTAGCCAAACACATGCACGCGCTGGCCTTCCCGCGCCGGCAGCAGGATGCACTGGCAGCGCAGCGCTGCGGCCAGGCCGCACAGGAGATGGGCTTGCACTCTGGCCCAGGGGTTGTAGATCTCCATGATGCGGTTGTCCGGCTTGTCGGTCTCGGGCCGACGCGCGGCGAGCAGCGCGCGATCAATGCCGTACTTAGCCATCAGTTCGGCTGCCTTGGCGGTGAGCGCCTGCGCCTCCTCGACTGTCACGCCTTCGGCCTCCGCTTTGGCCAGGAGCTTGCGCACCCGGTCAAGCAGCCGGTCAGGTGCTTCAGTTTTGGGTGCGGTGCTCAACGACTGCCTCCCCGGATATCGAGCTTCGTGCCCATCCGAACCTAGCGGGCCGCTCTGACACTCCGCGCCATCCGCGCCGCGATGGCCGGGCCTAGAATCAGCCGTGATGAAGGTCCAGATTGCGCCGAGCCTGCTCGCTGCCGACTTTGCCAGGCTCGCCGACGATGCACACGCAGTCGCGCATTCGGCCGACTGGCTGCACGTTGACGTGATGGACGGCCACTTCGTTCCCAACCTCACGATTGGACTGCCGGTCGTCGAGGCGCTGCACCGGCACGCCCGGCTACCGCTGGACTGCCACTTGATGATCGAGGACCCTGATCGCTGGGCACCCGGCTACGCCGAGGCGGGCGCGCTGAGCGTGACCATTCACGCCGAAGCGGCGAGCGCACCGATCCGGACCCTGCGCGCCATCCGGGCGGCCGGCGCGCGCGCGGGTCTAGCCTTTAATCCAGGCACGCCGGTGCTGGCGGATGCCGACCTGCTCGCCGAGCTCGACATGTTGCTGCTGATGACTGTCGAGCCCGGTTTCGGCGGCCAGCCTTTCCTGGACCTCGTCCTGCCGAAGGTGCGCCGAGCGCGCGAGCTGATCAACCGCCATGGCGGCGACTTGTGGCTGCAGGTCGATGGCGGCGTGAGCGAGGAGACGATCGGGCGGTGCGCCGAAGCGGGCGCCGATATGTTCGTCGCCGGCTCGGCCGTTTACGGTGCCGAAGATCCGGGGGCCGCAGTGGAGGCGCTACGCGAGCTTGCCGTCGCCGCTGCAGCGCCAGACGGCCGCGGCTGATCCTGTGGCGGCGACTAGAGATCAGGACGAGGAACGGAGTGGCGTTCGGCTCACCAACCTCGACCAGGAACTGTTCGCGGGGGCCAAGGCCACCAAGCGCGACCTCGTCGACTATCTGGATGCGGTCGCCGATGCCTTCATCCCGATCCTTGCGGACCGCCCCCTGTCGGTCGTGCGAGTCCTGCGCGGCCAGGCCCCGTTCATGCAGAAGAACGTGCCGAAGTACACGCCTGACTTCGTGCGCACCGTGACGGTCTGGGCGGAGAGCTCGCGCCGCGATGTGGCATACGCGCTGTGCAATGACAGGCAGACGCTGCTGTGGTTCGCCAACCAGCGGGCCGTCGAGTATCACCCGACGCTGATGCGGGCCGGAGCGTGGGACAGCCCTGAGTTCATGGTCCTCGACATCGACCCGCCGTCGTCGGACGAGTTCGGTAAGGCTGTGGCGGCGGCGATGCTCGTTCGGTCGGCGCTTGACTCGGCCGGGCTGGCCGGCGCGGTGAAGACCAGCGGCGCCAAGGGCGTGCATGTGTTCGTGCCGCTGCAATCCGGCCAGAGCAGCGCTGACGCGGCCGCGGCAACGAGGGCGATCGCGGCCAGCGCCGAGCAGCTAGACCCCGGCCTGGCGACGACGGCGTTCATCCGGGACGACCGCGGCGGCAAGGTATTCATCGACCCGACCAGGGCAGGCGGTGCAACGGTCGTGGCGGCATACAGCCCGCGTGCGCGGCCCGGCACGCCGGTGTCGTTCCCGGTTGAGTGGAGTGACCTGGACGGGGTGACCCCGGCCGACTTCACGGTGCGGACGGCCGCACAACTGCTTGCCGGGGGCGACCCATGGAAGCAGTTCATGCCCGAGCCGCAGGGGCTTCCGCCGGACGTCGTCGCGGCCGGTCACGAAATACCGATCGCCAGGGTCGCTGCGATGCACGAAGGCAAGCGCCGAGCCAGGGCGCGCCGCGACGGGAGCTGAGCTGGCCGCTAGCTGGCTCTTGCGAGCCGTCGCCGGCGCCCGCTCCGGCGACGACCGTGGCGGGAGAGGCGTACGGGCGGCGGACGTGCGGTCGTATCCGGGTCAGAACCTCCTGCGGAAGCCCGACGGCGGCACCCCGAGAGCGTGCACGAATGCCCGTCGCATCGCCTCGGGCGTGCCATATCCGCAGGCGCGCGCGACCTGTTCCACGCCAAGACCGGAGTCCTCGAGCATCCGGCGGGCGGCCTCAAGCCGAACGGCCGCGACGTGCTTGCCCGGCGAGACGCCTGTCTCGGTGGTGAAGGCGCGAGCGAACTGGCGCGTCGACAGTCCTGCCCTGGTCGCCAGTGCAGGGACAGACAAGTCGCCTGCCAGGTGCTCGCTGATCCACTGCTGAACCTCGCGCAGGGGTGCCCGCTGGGCCGCCTGGGCTCGCAGGTGCACGCTGAACTGCGCCTGTCCGCCCGGACGGCGCAGATAAACCACAAGCTCCCGGGCTACGGCCAGCGCCACGTCACGGCCGACATCCTCCTCGACCAGGGCGAGGGCCAGGTCGATGCCGGCCGTCACCCCGGCCGAGGTGGCGATCGCGCCGTCCCTGATGAAGATCGGCTCGGTATCGACGACCACGTCTGGGAACCTCCGAGCCAGGTCCGCGCCGAAGGCCCAGTGCGTGGTGACTCGCTTCCCGGCCAGGAGGCCGGCCTCGGCCAGCAGGTACGCGCCTGTGCAGACTGAGGCCACACGCCGCGCCAGTGGTGCGCCGTGGCGCAGCCAGTCCACTACCCGCGGGCTGATGCAGCGCACACCCGTACCGCCGGGCACAACCAGGGTGTCGATCTCGGCTGGCGCGATGTCTCGCAGGTCCACGGCCGGCTTCAGCCCGAGCCCCGAGGACGTCTGGACCAAGGCGCCATCGGGACTGGCCGTCACGATGCGGTAGCCCTGATCGGCGGCCCGCGCGTTCGCTGCAGCGTGCTCGGCCGCGCCCGCGAACACCTCGAGGGGCCCCGTCACGTCCAGGCTCTGCACCCCGTCGAACAGCGGGATGACGACGAGCCTGGGTTGCATGCCTCCATGCTCGCGGCTAGCGTCCGCGGCAGCAATGATAACTATCCCGCTTTTCCTGCCATCGCGACCGAGGTTAGCGGTTTACGCGGCGCCGTCGGCTGGGACCGCGCTGGCACGCCCGACCGTTACTCGACACCATCACCGCCCGGATTGGCGCGCGAAAGTCTGCAGGCGGCACGGGCTTTCGGCCCTTTGGAGGTTCGCCCCTTGCACTTTCGTCCCTTGGTGTCTAATGTCACACGATCTAGCATAGATACCGAAGGGACACGCGTGCTGTATGGTGTCCCGCATCCGCTCATTCGGGTGTCTTCAGGAAGTTGAAAGGGGTTTTGGGGGATGCTTCTTAATAGAAGTAAGGGAGGTCGGCGCTCCCGTTCATTCCGCCCGGTCGCCTGGGTGAGTCTGGCGGCGGTCGTTGGCCTGACAGCTGCGGCCTGTGGCTCGTCATCGCCTTCGAGCACGGCGCCAAGCGGCTCGAACACGATTCCCAAGGGGCTGAGCACCAGTTCCTTTACCGTTGACATCGCGTCCACGATGTCCAAGCTCAAGCCGCTGACTCAGTTCGCGACCAAGGGCGCCAACACCCTGCAGGTCGGGGTGATCCTGCCCGACACCACGTCGTCGACGCGGTACGTGAACTTCGACCAGCCGTACCTGAACGACGCGTTTGCCGACGCCGGGTACACCCAGGCGCAGTACCGGATCGATAACGCGCAGGGCAGCGACGCGACCGAGCTCAACGACGCCACCGCCGATATCAACCTGGGCGCCAAGGTCCTGATCATGGACCCGCTCGATGGCCCCACTGGGGTGGCGATCGCCCAGCTTGCCCAGTCCAAGGGCGTCACCCTGATCAGCTACGACCGCGCTACCTTCCAGGGCAGCAAGACCTACTACGTCAGCTTCGACAATGAGCTGGTTGGTCAGCTGATCGGCCAGGGCTTCCAGTCCTGCGTGCAGGCCTGGGGGGTCTCCAAGCCACAGGTGTATGTCCTGAATGGCGGCCAGGACACCGACCCCAACGCCATCTCGTTCGCCACCGGCTACAACAAGGTGGTGTGGGGCCAGGCGGCCAAGACGGTCAACGCAGGCGCGACCAACAGTGGCGGCATGAAGCTGGTGGGCGAGAACTTCGCCCCCGGGTGGGACAACACCAAGGGCGGAACCATCTTCCAGCAGGCTTTCACTGCGAACCCGAAGATCAACGCCACGATCGAGGCTAACGACGGGCTCGCCAACTCGGTTATCACCGTCCTGAAGGGCTCCGGGGTCAAGCCGAACAAGGTGCCGACCACCGGCCAGGACGCCACCGCTCAGGGCATGGCCTGGATCCTGCAGGGCTACCAGTGCGGCTCGGTCTACAAGGCGGTCTACAAGGAGGCCCAGGACGCCGTTGCCCTGGCCACCATCTTGCTGGCCGGCGACAAGCCGCCGGCGGGGCTGCTGAACGGGACGACCACCGACCCGACTAACCCGGCCGTCAAGGAGCCGGCGTCGTTGCTGACCCCGGTCTGGGTGAACAAGGCCAACATGGAGTCGACCGTCGTCAAGGACGGCTTCGACCCCGCGTCGGCCATCTGCGCCATCGCCGGTGCGGCCGTCTGCACCGCGGCCGGAATCCAGTAACCAGCTAGACCGGGACCCCGCCAGGGGTCCCACCGAAAACGCTCGCTGCCGGCCGGGCTGGCGGACCCTCCACGACGGTGGGTCTGCCAGTCCCGGCCTGGCGAGTTGGCCGCGGCGAACCCGGCCGGTGGCGGGAACGGCGCGGAGAGGGGAAGCCCGGTTCTTCTGCGCCTGCCCGTGACACCGGAGCGGCGGGAGCCCAATCGAGGCAAGGCTACTTACGGATCTTCACGATGACTGAGACGAACGAGGCCCCGGACGGCGCGAGCGGCGGCGGGGACGCGGGGGAACCCCTGCTGAAGCTGCGCGGCATAGACAAGCACTTCGGGCCGGTGCAGGCACTTCACGGGGTGAACCTGGATCTGCCCGCGGGCGAGGTGACCGGCTTGTGCGGGGACAACGGCGCCGGGAAATCGGTGCTTACCCGCTGCATCGCCGGCGTGCACCAGCCGGACCATGGTCAGATGTACTTCGAGGGGCGACCGGTACACATTCGGAGCACCCGGGACGCCTCCGCGCTGGGGATCGAGACTGTGTACCAAGATCTGGCCCTGGCGGACAACCTCGACATAGTCCAGAACATGTTTCTCGGCCGGGAGCGGCTGCGGCGCCGCCTGCTCGATGAAGACTCGATGGAGAAGCAGGCAGCCGAGACCCTGAGCACCCTTCGGGTGACCACGGTGCGCTCGATCCGGCAGCCGGTGGCTTCGCTCTCCGGAGGTCAGCGGCAGGCGGTGGCGGTGGCCAAGGCGGTGATGTGGAACTCCAAGCTTGTGCTGCTGGACGAGCCCACCGCTGCCCTCGGCGTGGTGCAGACGCGGACAGTGCTGGACCTGGTCAAACGGCTCCGAGACCGCGGGTTGGCGGTCATGGTGATCTCCCACAACCTGAACGATGTTTTCGAGGTCGCGGACCGGATCGCGGTGCTGTACCTGGGGCGGATGGTGGCCGAAGGGCCGGCCGCGGACTTCGACCGGCAAAGCGTCGTGGAGTACATGACGACGGGTGCTTCCAGCGGGCGGCCGTTCGAGCCTGCCGGTTCCGCCAGTGGCGAGGGCTGAGCCCATGGCTTGGACCGGGAAAGTGCAATGACCGCTGAGGCGAGCGAGACCCCGACCGGGTCGGCCGACGGCAGCACAGTGGCCAACCTCACGGCCACCAGCACGGCCGGCTCGGCTGACGTTCCACCCGAGCTCCTCGCTCACTCGCTGGACCAGTACGTCCGGGCCTGGTGGCTCCGGGTCCGCAGTGGCAACAGCGGTGTCCTACCCGTGGTCTTTGCCATCGTCCTGGTCGCCGTTGTCTTCGAGATCATTACCCCTGAGCACGCCTTCCTGCGGCCAAGCAACCTCGTCTACATCTTCGGGCTGAGCACCGTGTACATGGTGCTGGCGATGGCTGAGACCGTGGTCCTGCTGCTCGGCGAGATCGACCTCTCCGTCGGTGCGGTCGCGCTGTTCGGCGGCGTGATTGCCTTCAAGCTCGTCCAGCAGCCCGGGCCGGACTGGCCGTGGTGGGCGGCGATGCTCGCCGCGCTCGCTTGCTGCGGCCTGATCGGCGCCCTGCAAGGGACGCTCACTGCCCGGCTCAAGATTCCATCCTTCATCGTGACCCTGGGCGGGTTCCTGCTGTTCTCTGGAATCCTCGTCGTCATCCTCGGCGGGGCCAACGGCACTGCGGGCGTCAACTCTTCGGTGCCCAACCAGCGCGTCATCTATAACCTGGTCCAGGGCCTGATCGTCCCCGTTGTCGGCTGGGTGGCGCTGGCGGTGGTGGTCGGGGCCGCCGGGGCGGCCCTCTGGCTACGTGCGGCCGCGAGGCGACGCCAAGGCCTGGTTGCCCCGCCGGCCAGCGTGACGGCGATCAGAATCGCTTTGGTAGCTCTCGTCGGGGTAGCTGTGGTGGTTGTCTGCAACGGCAACCGCGGTACCTCCTTGGTGACCGTGCAGGGCGTTCCGTGGGTGATCCCGATCGTCCTGGTTGTCCTTGGTATTTGGACGCTGC
This sequence comes from Streptosporangiaceae bacterium, assembly GCA_035472835.1. GTDB lineage: Bacteria > Actinomycetota > Actinomycetes > Streptosporangiales > Streptosporangiaceae > JAJYUU01. The sequence goes on from DATIOU010000221.1 coordinate 12,720, forward strand.
TGCTCCAGCGGACCCGCTTCGGCCGCTACGTCCACGCCATCGGCGGCAGCCCCGAAGCGGCCCGCCGTGCCGGCATCAGCCTCGCCGCCATCCGCACCTGGGCTTTCGCGTTGTGCTCGGCGACCGCAGGCCTCGGCGGCATACTGCTCGGCTCCTTCTTCTTCGGTCAGTACAGCACCAATACCGCAGACCCTGGCCAGCTTGTCCTGTACTCGGTTGCCGCCTCCGTGATCGGCGGTGTCAGCCTCTTCGGCGGCCGGGGTAAGGCAATCCACGGTGTTCTCGGCGGCCTCCTCATCGGCGCCATAGCCTACGGCGTGTCCCTCCTCAACCTGGGAACGTTGGCCACGCCGTTGGAATACATACTGCCGGGCGGTGTGCTCCTCGGCGCAGTGCTGATTGACGTGCTGTCACGGCGCGGGACCGGGAGCGTGACCGGTGCCTGAAGTTCCTGTAGCAGCGGACCCCGGCGAGACCCCGACCGGGATGGCGGACGCCACGACGGTCGACCTCACCGCCGCCCATGAGGGCGCCGCGACCGACGTCCCACCCGAACTGCTGGCCCAGTCGCTGGGCCAATACCTCCGGGCCTGGTGGGTCCGGGTCCGCGGTGGCGACAGCGGTGTCCTGCCCGTGGTCCTGGGCATCGTGGTGGTCGCCGTCAGCTTCCAGATCGCGACCCCGAAGTTCCTGTCGCCGCTGAACCTGGTGAATCTCTTTGAGCAGAGCACCGTGTACATGGTGCTGGCCATGGCTGAGATCTTCGCCCTGCTGCTCGCAGAGATCGACCTCTCCGTCGGCTTGGTCATGGCGTTCAGCAGCGTCATTGTCGCCGAACTCGTGCAGCCGACCGGCGCGAATTTGCCGTGGTGGGTGGCGATCATCATCGCGCTGGTCATATGTTCTGCGGTTGGCGCTATCCAGGGATGGTTTGTGGCCCGGCTGAAGATGCCGTCGTTCATCGTCACGCTTGGCGGGCTGCTGATCCTGGAGGGAGCGGCGATCATCTTCCTCAAGGGGGCGCTCGTAAGCATCGGCAATTCTCGGTTCACTAACGAGGTCGTCCTCTACGACATTTTCTATGGGCAGTTCGACCCCGTGGTCGGCTGGATCTTGCTGGCCGTGCTGGTGGGAGTCGTTGGCACGGGACTCTGGCTACGGGAGGCCCGCAAGCGCCGCCACGGCCTGGAGACTCCGCCGCGCAGCCTCACCGCGATGAAGATCGTCCTCTTGGCGGTGGCGGGAAGCGCGGTCGTTGCTATTTGCAACGTCAATCGGGCGCACTTCGGGACGATCAAGGGGGTGCCCTACATCATTGCGATCGTCTTGGTCGTGCTCGCAGCCTGGACGGTCCTGCTGCAGCGGACCCGCTTCGGCCGCTACGTGTACGCCATCGGCGGCAACCCCGAGGCGGCGCGGCGAGCCGGGGTCAGAGTACCAACCGTCCGAATCTGGGGCTTCGTTCTCGCCGCCCTGACATCTGCGATTGCCGGCGTGCTGTTTCTCTCGTGGCAGGTCTCCCTGACCACCAACATCATCAAGACCGCCAACACTTACGTGCTGCTGGCCGTGGCCGCGGCGGTCATCGGTGGCACCAGCCTGTTCGGCGGCCGCGGCAAGACCATCCACGGCGTGCTCGGCGGCCTGGTCATCGGTGGCATCTACAACGGCCTCTACCTGCTGAACGTGTCAAGCCAGTGGATCAACGTCGTGGTTGCTGCCGTTTTGCTCGTCGCTGCGGCCGTCGATGTCCTCTCCCGCCGGGGGGCGCCGCGCCAGGCGTGACCCTCATGGAGCTCTCGCTGCTCAATAGGGCGATGGGTCGCTTCGGAATACCCCGCATGGCAGACTAGTTCTCGCAATTACGCGTGCTCCGGGGTCGGTGAAACTCCGAACCGGCGGTCATAGTCCGCGACCCGACCGATGCCATCGGCCGGCTGACCCGGTGGAATTCCGGGACCGACGGTGAAAGTCCGGATGGGAGGCAGCACGTGCGCGGTGCAGGGTCCGAGCTGGGCGTGATGGCCAGCTCGCACAGGTCAGGCCGCGTTTGCGCCCTTAGGCGCACCCCCGGAGGCCGAGCAGGAAGTGGCTCCGGAGGAGGACACGGTGTTTACCGGGATTGTTGAAGAGCTCGGCGAGGTCGTCGGCATCGATGTGACCGGCGACTCGGCCAAGATCAGGATCCGTGGGCCGCTCGTCACCGCTGGCGCTGCTCGCGGCGACTCGATCGCGATCAACGGAGTCTGTCTCACTGTCACCGCCACCCAGGATGGGGAGTTCAGCGCGGACGTCATGGGCGAGACCCTTGATCGTTCGAGCCTGGGCGCGCTAGATGCAGGCACCGTGGTCAACCTCGAGCGGCCGGTCCGGTCCGGCGGCCGCCTAGGTGGCCATATCGTCCAGGGCCACGTCGATGGCACCGGCACGATCCTGAGCCGGCAAGCGGCGGGGGACTGGGAGCAGGCGCGGATCTCGATTCCGCATGAATTGGCGCGCTATGTGGTCGATAAGGGATCAGTGGCGGTAGACGGCATCAGCCTGACCGTCTCGGGCGCTGGCGATGGCGCGGAGGACGCCTGGTTCGAGGTGAGCCTGATTCCCGAGACGCTTGCCCGCACGACGCTCGGCCGCAAGCAGCCGGGCGAGGTCGTGAACATCGAGGTAGATCTCATCGCCAAGTACGTGGAGCGACTGCTCGCCGGGAGGTTCCAGTGACGCAGCACGATTTCGCGATGCAGGGGAGCACGCGGCTCGACGACGTTGCTCGCGCGATCGCCGACATCGCGGCCGGCCGCCCGGTCGTTGTCGTGGATGACGCCGACCGGGAAAACGAGGGCGACATCATCTTCGCCGCGAGCAAGGCGACGCCTGCGCTGCTCGCGTTCGCGATCCGGCACACGAGCGGCGTGATCTGCGTGCCTATGCCAGGGGAGATGCTGGACCGCCTCCAGCTCCCGCTGATGACCAGCCAGAATGCCGAGCGCATGCGTACCGCGTACACCATCAGCGTCGACGCTCGCGATGGGGTGACGACCGGCATATCGGCCGCCGACCGGGCCAAGACCATCCGCACCCTGGTCGACTCGGCGACCGAGCCATACGAGATCGTGCGACCCGGCCACGTGTTCCCGCTCCGGTACACGCCCGGCGGCGTGCTGCGCCGGCGCGGGCATACCGAGGCGGCCGTCGACCTGGCGAGGCTGGCCGGACTGACGCCTGCTGGCGTGCTGTCGGAGATCGTCAACGACGACGGAACGATGGCCAGGCTGCCGCGGCTGCGTGAGTTCGCCGATGAGCACGGTCTGGCTCTCATCTCGATCGAGCAGCTGATCTCCTACCGGCGGCAGCACGAGCGCGTTGTCACCCGCGTGGTCGAGACACGCGTGCCGAATGAGTTTGGTGACTGGCGCGCATTCGGCTATCTGAACACCGTCGACAACACCGAGCACCTCGCGCTCGCGCTAGGCGACCTGGCTGCGCCCGGGCCAGACGCGCTGGTCCGGATGCACTCTGAGTGCCTGACCGGCGACGTGTTCGGCTCCCACCGCTGTGACTGCGGCACCCAGCTCGAAGCTGCCATGGCTGCCATCGCTGCGGAGGGCCGCGGCGTAGTGCTGTATTTGCGCGGCCACGAGGGACGCGGGATCGGGCTGCTGTCAAAACTACGTGCATATCAGCTTCAGGATGGCGGCGCCGACACCGTCGACGCGAACACCGAGCTGGGCCTGCCGGTCGACGCTCGCGAGTACTCCACCGGCGCGCAAATGCTGACCGACCTTGGCGTGCACTCGCTCCGGCTGCTGACGAACAACCCGGCCAAGCTGGACGGGCTCGCTGGCTTCGGCCTTGACGTCACCGGCCGGGTGGCACTGCCGTCGTTGCCGACTGCGCACAACCTTCGGTACCTAACGGCCAAGCGCGACCGCCTCGGTCACGAGATCGACAACTTGCCGATCGCGGGTGAGGCCGGCGACGACCCGGCTGCCTCGGCCGCGGGTATGCGGTGAGTGGCGCAGGACGGCCAGACGGCGACATTGTCGACGCGACCGGGTTTAGCCTGGCTATCGCTGCTACTCGATGGCACGCCGAGATCACCGATCAGCTGGTGGGCCGCGCGGTCGCCGCGGCTCAGGCGTGCGGGGTCACTGAGCCGCTGGTCGTCCGCGTTCCGGGCGCGGTGGAGCTGCCAGTCGTTGCGGCGGCGCTCGCCGTGCGCCATGACGCCGTCGCCTGCCTCGGCGCGGTGATCCGCGGCGGCACCCCGCACTTCGACTATGTCTGCGATGCGGTCACCTACGGCCTGGCCAGAGTCGCCCTGGACGCCGGAACGCCGGTCGGCAACGGCGTGCTCACCTGCGACACCATCGAGCAGGCGCGTGATCGCAGCGGCGCGGATGGCAGCGCCGAGGACAAAGGCTGGGACGCCGTCGTGGCCGCGCTAGCGACCGCCATCGTGCTCAGGTCGCTCGACCGGCAGCCGGACTGACCATCACGTCCGCGTTCGCGGGGTGTTGGTCGGCGGTTCCGCGCGGGAGATGGTCACCGATGCAGTGTGGCAGACGCAGGCGCCGGCCGGTGCTGCGAGTATTGACGCATGGCGACTTTGACAGACGCTGCCGAGATCGGCAGCCGGGACGGCTACCTGGCAGTGATCTCGACCGCCCGCGCAGACGGAACCATCCAGTCCTCAGTGGTCAACGCCGGCGTGCTCGCCGACCTGCGGACCGGTCAGGACGTCGTCGCGTTCGTGACGTACGGCAAGGCCAAGCTCGGCAACCTGCGCGCCAGGCCGCAGGTCACCGTTACGTTCCGGGCTGGCTGGCAGTGGGCAGCCGTTGAGGGACAGGCCGCGATCATCGGTCCGGATGATCCGGCGCCCGGTATCGACGACAAGCGGCTGCGGCTGCTGCGCCGGGAGGTCTTCACGGCAGCGGGTGGTACGCACGAAGACTGGGACGAATACGACCGGGTCATGGCAGAGCAGCGTCGAGCTGTTGTCCTGGTGACCCCGACCCGTGTCTACAGCAACTAGCGGCCCCCTGCCGACTGATTACGGGTAGATCGGGTAATTACTCACATCTATCCGCAAGGCCATCCCGCCGGCGATCGCCCGTCCCGCCCGCGATACGTAGGCTGTGGAAACACTGACGGCGCCCCGATTGTTGGTGCAGTGAACCGCTAGTAGATGCCAGAGGTGACGGGCAGTGCGCGACATCCTTGATCCCATCACGAAGTGGTGGGCTGCGAACGAAACCTTTGGCCTCGCCACGGTCGTCCAGACCTTCAGCAGCGCCCCGCGCGAACCGGGCGCAGCCATGGCGGTGTCGGCTGACGGCGAAGCCGTCGGGAGCGTTTCGGGCGGCTGCGTCGAAGGCGCTGTGTACGAGCTGGCAAATGAGGTGGTCGCCAGCGGGCAGCCGGTCCTGCAGAGGTACGGGATCAGCGACAACGACGCGTTCGCTGTGGGGCTCACCTGCGGCGGGATCATCGACATCTTCGTCGAGCCGGCCAGCCGGGAGCACTTCGCCGCCCTTGGCGAAGTCGCGGCGGCGGTCCGTGCGGGCACGCCTGTCGCGGTGGCGACGATCATCAACGGCCCGGGCCGCATCGGGTCCCGGCGCATCATCTGGGAGGGCGACAAGTCCGCCGGGACGCTTGGCGCCGGCGACCGCCTGGATCAGGCCGTCGACGACGACGCCCGCGGCATGCTGGCGCAGGGCCTGACCGGCGTCCGCCGCTACGGGCCTGACGGGGAACGCCGTCGCGACGAGCTGGGCGTGTTCGTGCAGTCGTTCGCCCCGGCGCCTCGGATGCTGGTGTTCGGCGCCATCGACTTCGCCGCCGCCGTCGCGAAGGCCGGCAAGTTCCTCGGCTACCACGTGACCGTGTGCGACGCACGCCCAGTGTTCGCGACCGCGTCCCGGTTCCCGGACGCTGACGAGGTCATCACGGACTGGCCGCACCGGTACCTGTCCGGCATCAACACCGACGAGCGCACGGTCGTCTGCGTCCTGACGCACGACCCCAAGTTCGACGTCCCGCTCCTGGAGGTGGCGCTGCGGCGCCCGGCCGCTTACATCGGCGCCATGGGCAGCCGCCGCACACATGACGACCGGCTCGCCCGGCTCCGTGATGTCGGCATGACCGAGACCGAGCTGGCCCGGCTGCGCTCGCCGATCGGGCTTGATCTGGGCGCCCGCACGCCAGAGGAAACTGCCATTGCGATCGCAGCCGAGCTGATCCAGCTGCGCTGGGGTGGCTCGGGCCAGCCGCTTACTGCGACCACCGGCCGCATTCACCACGGCGGGATGCCAGGTGACCGCGGCACCGCCGACCTGCTGGGTGAGCGCACCGCTTGACATCAAGAGCCGGGAACGTGGCCGGAATCCTGCTTGCCGCCGGCGACGGGAGCAGGCTGGGTCAGCCGAAGGCCCTCGTCGTTCTTGGCGGCCAGTCCCTGGCGCGCCGGGGCGTCACGCTGCTGCATTCGGGCGGGGCAAACCCGGTCATCGTGGTGACAGGCGCGGCTGCGGTTGACCCTGCGGACCTGGCCGATACCGCGGCGGGGGCCGACGGGCCAAGCGTGATCAGCGTCCACAACCCGCGCTGGCAGACCGGCATGGGCTCGTCCCTGGCGGTGGGGCTGGAGGCAGTGCCTGACGACTGCCCGGCGGCTGTCGTCGCGCTGGCAGACCAGCCGCTCGTGGGTCCGGCGGCCGTGCGGCGGCTCATCGCGGCGCACGCGGCGGGCGCTGGCGTCGCCGTAGCGTGCTACCACGGCCAGCCGCGTAACCCGGTCCTCATCAGCCGGCAGCACTGGGCCGAGGTCGCAGATCTGGCTACTGGCGACACAGGCGCGCGCCCGTTCCTGCGCGCCCATCCCGACTTGGTCACGCGGATCGAGTGCGCAGACACTGGGCAGCCGGACGACATCGACACCCGTGAGGATCTGGCGCGCGTTGCGGCGGTGCTCGGGTCGGCGGCCCCGTTCCGGCCCTAAAAGGTCGTGGCGTCGACGCCCCAGCGGTACGTGACCCCGGCGCCTGGCTCGATGGTGGCGAGGTCGATGCCGGTGACAAACGCGTTCGGCGGGCACGTCATGGGCTCGATCGCGAGCGCCCGGCGGCGGGCGTCCGAGCCTAGGGGATCGCCGGTGAAGACCTGAAGCCAGCGATAGCCGGGGTCGAGCCGCATCACGATCTGCGCGGACGGCCCGGTAAGGCGCACCCATGCCCGGCCGTCGGCGTCGGTGGCGAGCGCCGTCAGCGGGTGGTCGAGCACCGTGCCGCCGATCCGCCGGCCCGCGCGGAAGTCGAACTCGGATTCGGTGACGTCATGCGGCTCGCCGGCCGGGATGCCGCGGTCGTCGGCTGGCTGCCAGCGTGCCGCCGGCAGCTCGAGCTGCCAGTCATCGACCAGGCCGTCGCCGGCGACGAAGTAAGGGTGCGCGCCCGTTCCGAACGGAGCCGGGCGGCTGCCCGCGTTGCGCGCGGTCACGGTCACGTCGAGGCCGGTCTCGGCGTCGAGTCGGTACGCCGCGCGCAGATCGAGGGCGAACGGATAGCCTGTCCGGCCGAGCAGGTCGAGGCCAAGCTCGATGTAATCGGCCTCCTGAGCGGTAACGCGCCAGGTCGCCCACCTGGTCAGTCCGTGAATGGCGTTGTCACGGGCTGGCTCGGAGATGTCGAGCTGATAGCTCGCGCCGTCAACGGAGTAGCGGCCGTGGTCGATCCGGTTGGGCCACGGGGCAAGCAGCTGACCCGCGCCCGCGGGCGGGAGCTCGTCGGGCGCGTAGGTCCTGATGAGCGGCTGGCCACTTCGGCTGAATGCGCGCAGGCCCGCGCCGAGCTCGGTGACCGTGGCCGTGAAATCGCCGGCCCGGATCTCAAGTTGCGCACCAGTCAAGGGGAGCGTCGGCTCTGACATGAGGTCATTCTTGTCCCCCGGGGCCCCCGATGCCGGCGGGGCTGCTTGGGGAGCGGGGGACCTTCAGCCCCGCCGGCTCTTTGCACCCTAGCGGCCATGGCTGTCCGTCCGCGCGAAGTTCAGCAACCCCAGCCCGACTTCTCGCAGCTGATCGGCAGCTTTCACCGGTTACTTAAGGCTGCCGACATAACTGGCGAAAGCTACCACATTGCCGGCGTAATGCCTGCTGTTCTGATCGAATTCGCCACCACACGTGATCAGCCGCAAGGTCGGCCAGCTGGTGTAGCCGAACACCTTGGCGGTCGGGAACCTTGCCTTGCTGAACAGGGCGACCGAGTACGTCTCGAACACGATGGTCTGGCCGTCGCGGAGCCGGACGTAGATCTTCGCGCCGGGCCGCAGGCTGCCAAGGTTGTAGAAGACGGCCGGGCCGACCCCGGTGGCGTCCACGTGACCGAGGATGGCGGCCGCACCCCGCTGCCCTGGCGCGGGGCCCTCGTCGTACCAGCTGGTGAGGCCGGGATGGCCGAGCGGCGGGACTGCCAGGGTGCCGTTCCCGTTCAGGCCGAGCGCGATGACCGAGGCGTGCACCCTGATGGCTGGAATGTCGAGGCCAACCGGGCGCGAGCGGTGGGGCAGGCCGATTTCCGCAGGCCGGGCACTACGGCCTGGGGGCGGATGGCTGGTCCCGGTAACGTGCGCAGGCGTTCCGGCTGGCGGCGCGTGCCCGGTGGGAGTCCGGCTCGTGGGGGTTCGGCGTACGGGCGCCGGGTGCATCGGCGCCGGGTGCACCGGCGCCGGGCCCGCGGAGGTGCCGGCGGCGGCGGCCCACGTCGGCGGTGCCGGGGGAGGGGCCCAACGCAGCGTGTTGTGGCCGACGAAGGCGATCACGATTCCGGTCACGATCATCGCGATCGCGGCCAGGAAGAGCCAGGGGATCCGGCGCACCTACGCGGTCACGCTCGGTCGTCATCCTTCTCGGCGCGACCAGGGCCGCAGGCCGGCACGTCCCATCCCCTCCTGTGCGATCACTCTCCGTCACGCGGTGATCAGCACGGATATATCCCCGCCGGCCGGCCTTGTCATGCGGGGCGCGGGGGCGAGCCGGGTATGCGGCTTTGCTGTCACCCGGCCGCAGGCTGGCTCGCGGCGAGGCCGGCCGGGGCGCGAGCGAGCGATCCGTTACGCACGGCCTCGGCGGCGAGCACGCCGAACAGGTAGAAGCATGCGGCTTCCTCGTTTTCGAACGTCTGGAGCTCCTGACGGCCGCCCTGAACGGCGTGGAAGACCTCGAATCCCGGCCCGGTCTTGACGAGGCACATCGCGTCCTCGACCACGTCGCCGATCGCGTAGGACTCGGCTGGGATCCCGGCGAGCGCGGCCAGGTCCCCGAATACGAGCTCGGTGGCCAGCCGAGCCTGGCTTTGGCGGCGCGGCCTGGCCTGCGCCGTGCGGGGCTGCCGGGCCGGCCCGGGGTCCATGAGCGTGGTGTAGGCCCGGCTGTCAGCTTTGGCTGGCAGCGCCGATCCCGCGGGCTGCACTGCTTCCGGGTCGGCGTCTTCGCCTATGTCGGCGTATCGTGACCGCCGAGCTGCCGACGCCGCCCTCATGGCCTCGGCTTCCAGCGGGAGCGGCAGCGGCGCGGCGACTGGCACCGCGACGCCGGTGCGGCGGTCGGCCACCGACAAAATGTAGGCGGCCGGGATCGTGTGCTGGCCGGTGCTGCCCGGGCTGTAGGAGCCTGGCACGGGCTGCTCTCGGTTGACCGGGCGGGACCCAGCGCGCGGGTACGGGTACTCGGTCCGCTCCTCGAGGATGTTCGTGACGTCGGCTCTCGGCGCCACTAGCTCGAATACGCCACGATCGACCTGCCAGTAGCCAAGCTGCTCGGCCTTGAAGCCGTCATGCCCGAGATAGCCGATGTGCAGTTGGTCGCCAAGATCGTCAAGCACCATGCAGCGCTCGCCACGGAACAAGCCAACGGGCCGGGATTCCCAGACTGCCTGCACATCGGTGAGCCGGAGCTGCCGTCGCCAGTGTCCGGTGGCGGGCTCGAATCCGAGCGCTTCCGGCGGCGGGCATGCGGCGAACAGGACAATGTCGCCCTGCTCTGGCCCGATCCCGGCCTCGAAGGGAGATCCTTGATACGTCGCCATCAGCCGGTAGCGCACAGCTCGGGCCCTCCTGTCGGACGCAGCCAAACCTGACCGTCGTACCGTGCGACGAAGTCGGTCTTATCACTATCAATACGGTGGATCTCGGCGCCGACTGGGACCGGTATCGGGTCGGTGAAGTACTCGGCTACCGCCAGATCGCGGCTCGCGGTGTGGCCAGTGCCGGTAAAAGGCGGCGGCATCGCCCAGTCGCCGCCGTTCTCGGCGGAATAGGGGACCTTATACGCCTCGGTGCCGGCCGCGCGCCAGCGCAGCACATACACCTCTGGCATATCAGCGCTGAAGTCCGAGCCGTCAAAGCCGAGACTGAACGCGTCATATAGCTGCCGCGGGCTGGCGTCGCCGGTGTCCGCGGCTCGGTGCACAAACCCGGAGATAATCGACCGGCGGCCCGAGAGGTACGGCTCCACCATCCGCGGCGGGATCGCCTTCTGCATGACCGTGCCAGGTTCCACTGGTCTGGAGGCCTGGCTGACATAGTTCACTTGGTCCCCTGTGGTCGGGATGTAATGTGCTGAACCTGTTGTCCTGACCGGGTTTACGCTGCGACGATTCACCGTCAGTCTCACGAGAGTCTCATATCGCGAAATGCGTCCTCAACTGCTTCGGCCCAGCTGGTCCGTCTCCCGTAACGTTACCTACCGGTTTGGGGGAGCCTGGTCGCAGAACGCGGCTTCGGCGGCGGCGTCGGTCAAAGAGGCCGGCAGCCCGGGCGCCTTACGGCGGCCGGCCGACCACACACTAAGGTTGGCGAGATGGGCGATCTGATGGCCGGAGACGCCCGCTACCACGAAGATCACGGAGCCGCCGATCCCGCGGTTGCGGCCGCACTGGCCGCCTTTGCCGAGGGCAGGGGCGGCGAGCGCGCCGTCCTGACCGCGCTGGCCGGCAGCCGGCTCTTGGTCCCAGTGGTCGCCGTCCTGGCCGACGGGGCGGGCACCGCCGCGGACGCTGCTAGCACCGCGGGTCCACGGCCAGGCGTGCTGCCTGGTGGCGAGAAGGCTAGCGAGATGGCAATGCCGGAGATCGTCGGCCGAGACGGCAGGCGGGCTATCCCGGCATTCACGTGCGCTGACTCGCTGCAGCGATGGCGGGCCGGGGCACGGCCCGTTCCGGTGCCGGCGGCGGGTGTCTGGCAGGCGGCCGTCCAGGAGTCGCGTGCCGTCGTGATCGACATCGCCGGCCCCGTTCCTATTGCGGTGGAGGGCAGTCGCCTCGCGGCGCTCGCGGCGGGCGAAGACGTGCCGGGCCTGGACGAGGATCCGGACGTGTGGCAGCAAGTCGCAGCGGCCGCGGCCGAGGTGGCCCCCGGCATCCGGGTTCGGCTCAGCCCGCCCAAGGGTGACCTGGACTTTACGCTCGAGCTCGCGCCGCCGGCCGGATCGGCTGGGCTGGTGCCGGAGGAGGTCGCCAGCCGCATCGCCGACGTGATTCGCGATCGGCTGCCGTTCCGGATCCGGGCCGGGATCGCCGTCATTCGGCGGCCTGGCTAGCGCGTTTGGGCGCGGCCACAGGCCAGCCAGGACGCGTGGTATTACGATCATGGTTTGTGCAGCTAGTCACTGTCGCCGAGGTGGCCGATGAGCTTTACGCGCTCGCGCCGTCCGACTTCACCGCGGCGAGGGACGAGCGGGCGCGCTCGGTTCGCGCCGCTGGCCAGCGGGACGAGGCCGCTGCGATCAAGAAACTCGCGAAGCCGACCGCGAGCGCGTGGCTGGTCAATCAGCTGGCCCGGACCGCCCCTGACCAGATGGACAGGGTGTATGAACTGGGCGAGGAACTGCAGGAGGCGCAGCGAGCGCTGGCGGGCGAGCGGCTGCGAGAGCTGTCGATTCAGCGCAGGCAACTGGTCAACGACCTGCTATCGGCCGTCAATGACGTGGCCAGCCAGGCAAACCAGCCCGCGAGCGCTGCCGTGCTCGGCGAGGTCCGAGCCACGCTAGAGGCGGCGCTCGCCGACGCCGGCGCCAGGGCTGCGGTTCGCTCGGGGCGCCTTACGAGAGCGCTCGCCTACGCCGGGCTCGGCGAGGTAGACCTGACCACGGCGATGGCCGGGCCGGCCCAGCCGCGGCCGGCGACGGGCGAGCGAGCGGCGAGACCGTCACGCGCCCCGACCAGTGGTGCTGGGCCGACAGGCGGTGAGGGACCGACAGGCGGTGAGGGACCGCCAGGCGGCGGCGGACCGCAAGGCGGCGCAGGCGCGGCCACGTCGGCTCGGCCGAAGCGCGCCGATACCGCGATGCAACGTGCGGTCGACGCCCTCCGCGAAGCGGAGGATGCGGCACATGCTGCGTCCGCGGCTCTGGACGAGGCCGAGCGCGCCGCAGCAACTATCGACGAGCAGCGCCAGTTCCTGCACCGCCGCATCGGCAACCTGGAGCAGGAGATTACGGACGCCCGGACGTCGTACGCGCGCCTGACGCGCGAAGCTAAGCAGGCCGACGGTCGCCAGGCTGTCGCGGCGCGACGCCTGGAGACCGCCAACCGTCAGCTGGACCGGGCCCGCCGGGCCGCAAACGCTGGCACCGGCGACTAGGCGAGCCGCACGCTAGCGCCGCGACGGCCGAGCTAGGCCTGGCTGATATTGATCAGCCAGGGCACGCCGAACCCGTCGGTGCACATGCCGAACTCATCGCCCCAGGCCTGCTTCGCCATCGGCATCGTGACAGAGCCGCTGGCCGACAGGCGATCCCAGTAGCTGCGCAGCTTATCGCTGTCATCACCGCTGAGACTGACGGCCGCGCCTGCCATTGGCTGGTACTCCATCGTGCTCATCACGTCGGCGCCCATGAGCGTGTAACCGGCGTCGGTCTCAAGCTGCGAGTGCATGACGCGATCGGCGTCGGGCCCGTCGGTGCCGAGTTCAGCGAAAGTATTAATGGCGAGCTCGCCGCCGAATACATCGCGATAGAACTCCATCGCCTGGCGGGCATTGCCGTTGAAGTTGAGGTACGGGTTGAGTTGAGACGCCATCTGCTCCTCCTGATCGCTGTGAGCGTTCTGATCGCTGTGCGCGGGCTCGTACCGAGGCTAGTCCGGGCCCGCCTCGTCAGCGGCGCTGGGCGTCGATCGCGCGCTGTGCCTGGTCGAGTACCCGCGTCACCGCGTTACCGAACCGCACATCGCACGGGTGGCTAGTCCGCGCTGACCTCGCGTTGGCGACGAGTTCGCCCAGGGCAACCCGAAGGGCAACGGACGGATCAGCTGCGAGCGGCGGCACGGATGACCGCCCGCGCTCGCCCCAGACCTGGAGGTCGAAGCCGTCCGCAGCCTCCGGCGCGCCCAGCGTGAGAGTGGCCGTGCTCGTGGCGCCGCCCTCATGATGAAGCACCAGGTGCGTGACGTCACCGCGACCGGCGTCCGCGGTGACCCGTTCCACCGCACCAAGGATGGGCCACATCAGCGAGATCACGTGCGGACCCAGGTCCCATAGGGCGCCTTTCTCGCGCCGCCACGGTGTGTTGAACAGGCTGGACTCGGCGTATACCGAAGCGAGCCACGCGGCGTGGCCGCCAGCCCAGCCGCCCGCGCTCGTGACCTCGTTGAGCCACGTCCTGACGTCCGGCTGGAAGCGGGCGGTGAAGAACACGACCGACGCGACCCCTGCCTCCGCCACGGCCGCCACCAGGGCCTCGCTCGCCTCGGTGCTAAGCGCCAGCGGCTTTTCCAGCAGCAGGTGCTTGCCTCCGCGCGCGGCGCGCAGCGCGAGCTGGCTCTGCACATCTGGCGGCACGGAGAACTCGACCGCGTCGACATCGGCGAGGAACGCATCGAAGTCGTCATAGGCGGTGGCCCCGGCCGACGCCGCGAGGGCGGCCGTAGCCGCCGGGTTCCGGCCCCAGACCGCGGCGAACTGGATGCCTGGACTGTCAGCGAGCGCGCGCGCGTGCGCGACCCGGGCCCAGTAGCCGGTGCCAACCAGTCCGAGTTGCAGTGGCGGCAGGCCCGCGTTGGGCAGGCCGGATTCCGCCGGCCCAGATGCGCCAGTCACGCCGTCATCAGTCACGCCAGCCACCTTGCCAGACTGGCGGTCGCTCGCGTGAACCGCCCGGCCTGGCCGGCGGCCCGGGGCGCAGCGGGCCCCCGCTGACCGCCCTGGCCGGCGGCCCGGGTGCAGGCCACCCCGGTCTGGCCGGCCGCCGCGGCGCTTCGCAAACCGGTCAGGCGGACGTGATCGCTATGCTCGTGGAGTCGGCCGGACAGCCCGGTCGCCAGTCGGACGAAGGACCGGGGATGGACGCAGGGGCAGCGGCAGACGCGGCGGTGGCCGCTGCCGGTCAGGCAGCCAGGGCCGGCGCGGAGCCGCTGCGCGGCATGCCGGCCGACGGCCTGGACGAGGCACTGCGCGCCATCGCCACACACCTAGCCAAGAACGCTCATGTCGTCCTGGACGCGAACGCCGACGACGTCCGCACCGCGAAGGCAGACGGCCTTGCGGACGCGTTCGTGGACAGGCTCACCCTCGATGCCGCCCGCGTCGAGGCAATGGCCAGTCAGCTCCGCGCGCTTGCGGACGTGCCGGCCGAGCCTGCCCGATCGCATGTACGCGATCTGGCCGATGACCTCGAGCTGCACCAGTGGCGCCGGCCTGTCGGCGTCATCGGCGCGAACTTCGAAGCTCGCCCCAATGTCGTCGTCGACGTCGCCTCGCAGCTGATCAAGTCGCGCAACGCCGGCGTGCTGCGGACCGGTACCAGCGCGCTCAACTCCGCTGCGGTGCTCGTCGATGACGTCATCGCACCGGCGATGGCCGCTGCCGGGCTCGATCCCGCGGCGATCCAGCTGCTCCGCGTTCCCGGTCGCGAGAGCGCCGTCGCGCTCGTGCGGCAGCCGCGGCTCATCCCGCTCGTCATCCTGCGCGGTAGCGGCGACAGCACGCGCGCGCTGGCACACGAGGCGGCCCTGCATGGCGTCCGCACGCTCGCGCACGCCGACGGCGGCGCAGTGATATACGTCGACCAGTCGGCCGACACGGAGCTAGCGCTGCGACTCATCGAGCGCAGCCTCGACCGGCTCGGAGTGTGTAACCGGCTCAACCTCCTCCTGGTGCAGCGGCCTGTCTGGGACCAGACGGTGCCAGCGGTCACGGGCCTGGCGGACCGGCTCGGGATCGCGGTCTCGCTCCCGCCTCATGCACACTCGCTTGGCCACGAGTGGGCACTCGACGCGGGCGCGGAAGCCACGATCACCGTGGCGCCAGCCGAGAACGCTGCCGATGCCGCCGAGATCGCGAACCGGGAGACATCCGGGCTCGCCGCTTCGATCGTCGCGACCGACGCGGGCGCTGCCGACCGGTTCCTCGAGACGTACGCGGGCACCGGTGCGTTCTGGAACGCGACACCGCGCCTGCTCGACGGCTTCAAGCTGCTCTCGGTCCCAGAGACCGGCATCAACGTGGATGTCGTGCCAGGCCCGCGCGGGCCGGTGACATTCCGGGATCTGTATTTGCGCCAGTACGCCGTCGTGCCGAAGGGCGCTCTCTAGGCCGGGTAGACGACCAGCGACTCACGGTGAACCGCGTGGATGCCGCGGACAACCCGGCGGGCCGCCGGATCCGCCGGCACCTGACCGTGCAGGAATCCCTGGCTGAGCAAGAACGTGGTGCACAGCTGCGGCTGGGCCAGCAACAGCGAATCGGCGAGCTCGGTGACCCGCTCGGCGGAGGCGCCCGCGAGCTGGGCATATGCTTCCTGGCTGGCCCGCGACGTACCGGTCGCGAGCTCTCGGCAGTCCTTGTAGACGTCCGGATCCAGAAGGGAGCCAGCGCTGGCTGGTTCGCCCGCATTGCTGCCCGGCGCGGTGCTCGCGTACCTGAGCCGCAGCAGGATGGCGATCACGCAGGCAACTTCCTGTGGCGACAGCGCCCGAAGCAGCCGCAGCAGGCTGGACGGTAGGGCAACAGAGCCGCGGCCAAGCAGGCGTTCGGGATGCCGGACGTCGAGTAGCTCGACGACCGAGCCTGCGGGGAAGTCGCCGTCGACGCGCTTGACGCCCGACAAGAACAACGTGCTGCCGCCGCGCAGGCTGTCTTCGGCCTCGCGGTTCACGTGCACAGATCCCTCGGAGTAGGCGATGCCGCCGATCCAGCGCCTGGCCGGCTCGAGCGGGGCGCCGGCAGCGCGGACGATGGTGCCCGTCCGGGCGCGCGGGTTGAGGCTCCTGGCGACCACGTCGGGCTCGCGCGCGGAACTGATCGTGCACTCGACGCCGCAGCAGGCGGCCCGCGCGGCCGCGCTCAGCTTCGAGCCCATGCCGCCCCGGCCGGAGCCGCCTGCGCTGACCCGGACCGCGCGCGCCTCGGCCGGCGTGAGCCGGCCGATCCGCTCGCTCAGCGAAGAGTCGCGGTACGCCGCCCGCACGTCGGTCAGGAACAGCAGCCGCGTGGCTTCGGACGCGACCGCCACCGCGACCGCGACTTGATCGTTGTCCAGCGCAGACAGCGGGTTTGTAGCGTCGTTGCCGTTGACGATCGGCAGCAGGCCGCGTGCAGTTGCCTCGCGCAGCACGTGACCGAGGTCGCCCATCGCGCGCGCCGACGCCAGGTCGCTGCGTGAGACAAGGATCTGGCCCACCTCGACGCCGACGGCGGCTGCGAGCTGCCGGTACAGCGCCATGAGGGCGGGCTGACCGACAGCCGCCGGCAGCGCCGTATCCGTGGTGTCCTGGCTATCGGCTGGGCCGTCGTAACGCCGCAGCGTCTCGGCCAGCGACGCGACCAGGCGGTCGTAGTCCGCCGCGGCGTCCACCGACGCGCGCACGGATCCGACGAGTGCCTGCAGCGCCGCCGCCGCGCCCGCGGTCGGGCCTTCAAAGGCGAGCAGCCGGCGGCCAAGGCGCGCAGCGCCCGACGTGACGAGAATGATCTCGTGCCCAGCCCGCTGCGCGGCGGCGATCTGACTGACCAGGCCGGCGATGACGTCCAGGGCGAGCCCGTCCCGGCTGGCGATGGAGCTGGAGCCGAGCTTGATTACCTGTCTGGTCACGGATAACTCACGGTGATCGCGGTGCAGCGAAGCGAGGTGGATGCGGCGGGACGCGTCGCTCTCAGCGGCCGTGAGCCCCGCGCTGATGATCATCCCCGACGCTATCACGGCGCGACGGGGGCGGCAGTGGGCGCAAAGCTGCCCGGTTTGGGATGTAAGAGGCCCGCTTCGCGCGACAGTCAGGACCGGGAGCCCGAGCGGCGGCGGATCGCAACTCCGCCGATCACCGCGCCAACCGCGATGAGCGCCAGCCCGCCAGCCGACAGCCCCGTGTTCGTGGCCGTCGAGGTCGCGCCGTCACCCGTCTCCGCGCCGCCGCCGGTCGGCATAGCCGTGACGTGCAGCGTGGCCACCGCCGAGCTGCCGTCGCTACAGCTGATGTCCGGGTTGTACGTAGCTGGCCGGATCGTGGACGGCAGCGTCACGGTCACGCTGAAGACGTCGCTGTTGCCGCTTTTGGTCATCGGGATCTGCTGCGGCAGGCCAAGCATCGCGCCGAACAGGGTGGCCGACGTAGCCTGCAGGCTGCCGCACGTCACCTGGAACGTGACGGCTGTGCCTGCGGTCACCGCCGACGGCATGGCGGAGGCAACGGCTCTCCCCGGGGCCCCCGCGGCCGCCGCCGACGCCGGAGCGGACGTCCCTACGAGAACGGCGGCAACGACGCAAAGACCTGCAGCAGCCGAACCGGCCAGACTTCGAGCGACCTTGCTCGAAGCGGCAAATCGCCTCATTGGGCGCATGAACGTTCCGCCTCCGAAGACCGCATAGCACC
Organism: Streptosporangiaceae bacterium; assembly: GCA_035472835.1. GTDB lineage: Bacteria > Actinomycetota > Actinomycetes > Streptosporangiales > Streptosporangiaceae > JAJYUU01. The sequence continues at coordinate 30,581 of DATIOU010000221.1, forward strand.
ACGAGATAGACGCCCACCGCCGACCAGGCGGCGGGTGCAAGAACGGCGATTCCCCCGTATAGCCAGGGCTCAATACCCGGTGCCCAGACGGGCAAACGAACGCCCCACCGCCGGGCATGGCAGGATCGGCAGCATGCTGCGCTGGCTTACCGCAGGCGAGTCACATGGCCGCGCGCTAGTGGCGATCTGCGAGGGCGTTCCCACCGGGGTCGAGATCACGACCGCGGACATCGCGCGCGCGCTCGCGCGCCGCCGCGCTGGCTACGGCCGCGGTGCCAGGATGAAGTTCGAGCAGGACGAGGTCGAGATCACCGGTGGCATCCGGCACGGCTTGACCCTGGGCAGCCCGATCGCCATCCGGATCGGCAACACCGAGTGGCCGAAATGGGAGAGTGTCATGTCGGCCGACCCGGTGGCCGAGGAAGTACTCGCGGCGCAGGCCCGAAACGCGCCGCTCACCAGGCCGCGCCCTGGCCATGCCGACCTGGCCGGCATGCAGAAGTACGGTCACGACGACGCGCGGGCGGTACTCGAGCGGGCAAGTGCACGGGAGACCGCGGCCCGCGTCGCGCTCGGCGAGATCGCGCGCCGGCTCCTGCGCCAGGTCGTCGGCGCCGAGATCCTCAGCCACGTCGTCGCGCTCGGCGCCGTCGACGCACCAGATGATTACGTGCCAGAGCCGCAAGACGCGGAGCGGATTGACGCTGATCCGGTCCGCTGCCTCGACGGGACCGCCAGCGCCGCCATGCAGGCCGAGGTCGACGCCGCGCACCGCGATGGCGACACCCTCGGGGGCGTCGTCGAGGTCGTCGCCTACGGGCTGCCCCCTGGCCTCGGCAGCCACGTGCACTGGGACCGGCGCCTCGATGGCAGGCTGGCCGGTGCGCTGATGAGCATCCAGGCGATCAAGGGCGTCGAGGTCGGCGACGGCTTCGCTTCGGCCCGGCGCCAGGGCTCTCAGGCGCACGACGAGATCGACGCCGGCACCGGCCGGATCCGCCGCACGACCAACCGGGCTGGCGGGATCGAGGGCGGCATGAGCACTGGCGAGCCGATCCGGGTGCGCGCCGCCATGAAGCCGATCTCGACCGTGCCGCGCGCGCTGGCGACCGTTGACGTCCGGACGGGCGAGCCCGCCAAGGCGATCAACCAGCGCAGCGACGTAACAGCGGTGCCGGCCGCCGGTGTGGTCGCGGAAGCTATGGCCGCGCTTGTGCTCGCCGACGCCGTGCTGGAGAAGTTCGGCGGCGACAGCGTCGCGGAGACCGCCCGCAACGCCGAGGCCTACCTCAAGGCGCTGGTGATCCGGTGACCGCGAACGGGGAGCCCGCATCGGCGGCGGCGGGCACGTTGCGGCCTGTTGTTCTCATCGGGCCGCCGGGAGCGGGCAAGACGACCGTCGGAGCCGCGCTGGCCAAACGGCTGGGGGTTGCGTTCGCCGACACCGACGCGATCGTCGAGGCGGCGGCGGGCAAGCCGGTCAGCGACATCTTCATCACTGACGGCGAGCCGGAGTTCCGCCGGCTCGAACGGGCTGCCGTCGCGGACGCGCTGGCGCCAGCTGGTGCGGTCCGCGTGATCGGGCTGGGCGGCGGCGCGGTCATGGACACCGAGACGCAGGCGCGCCTCGCGGGGCAACGCGTGGTGTATCTGGCGACCGGCTTTAGCGAGCTGGTGAAGCGCGTCGGCCTGGACCGGGCCAGGCCGCTGCTGGTCGGGACGAGCCCGCGCGCTCAGCTTAAGGCCCTCCTTGACCAGCGGCTGCGGGTCTATGACCGGCTGGCCTGGCTCACAGTGAAGACCGACGACCGCGACCCGGAT
>DATIOU010000222.1:0-16205 GCA_035472835.1 Streptosporangiaceae bacterium
GACGGCGACCCGCGGGCTGCGGCAGTCCTCGAGCATCCGCTGCTTGCCGAATACGACTCCGCGCGTGATCAGGCCGTGGTGCTCGTGCACCGGACCAACGTGAGCGGCCTTCGGATCGGCACCGCCATGGATCACCACGTCGACGCGCCCGGCGACGTGCAGACGGATGCGCGCTCCTTTCCCGATGGGGGGCTCGTGACGGCGTCGGTGGTCCTCGAGCCGGGCCAGAAGCTGCGGATCATCAAGTTCGTCGCATCTGGCTGGTCGGGCGTCCGGTCGCTCCCCGCCGTGCGTGACCAGGTGTATGCCGCGCTCAGCGGCGCCAAGCTGGCCGGCTGGGATGGCCTGGTCGCCGGGCAGCGGGCCTACCTCGATGACTTCTGGGATCGCGCCGATGTCGAGGTCGACGGTGACGTCGAGCTCCAGCAGGCAGTGCGGTTCGCGCTGTTCCACGTCCTGCAGGCCGGAGCTCGGGGCGAGGACCGGCCGATCCCGGCCAAGGGACTGACAGGCCCTGGCTACGACGGGCACGTGTTCTGGGACACCGAGTCGTTCGTGCTGCCTGTCCTCACGTTCACCGCACCTGATGCCGCGGCGAGCGCGCTGCGGTGGCGGCACAGCATCCTGCCCGTCGCCCGCGAGCGCGCCGCGCAGCTCGGCCTGCGCGGCGCCGCGTTTCCGTGGCGCACGATCGCCGGCGAGGAGTGTTCTGGCTACTGGCCCGCCGGTACCGCCGCCTTCCATATCAACGCCGACATCGCCGATACCGTGGTCCGCTACGTGGATGCGACCGGCGATGAGGACTTCGAGCGCGGGCCGGGGATGGACATGCTGGTGGACACCGCCCGGCTCTTCCGTTCCCTCGGTCACCACGATGACAAGGGCCGGTTCCACATCGACGGCGTGACCGGACCCGACGAGTACAGCGCCATCGCCGACGACAACGTGTACACGAACCTGATGGCGCAGCAGAATCTCGCGGCCGCCGCGGCTGTCTCGGCGAAGTACATGGACCGGGCCCGCGAGCTCGACGTGTCGGTCGAGGAATCAGCGAGCTGGCGCGACGCGGCGACAGCGATGCACATCCCGTATGACGAGACGCTGGGTGTGCATCCCCAGGCCGCGCGCTTCACCCAGCATCAGCGATGGGACTTCGCCGCGACGCCGCCAGACCACTACCCGCTGCTCCTGCACTACCCGTATTTTGATCTGTACCGCAAGCAGGTCGTAAAGCAGGCTGACCTCGTCCTCGCCATGCTGACTCGCCCTGACGCATTCACGGCCGAGCAGAAGGCCGCGAATTTCGACTACTACGAAGCGATCACGGTGCGCGATTCGTCGTTGTCAGCGTCCATTCAGGCCGTCATGGCCGCCGAGGTCGGCCACCTCGACCTGGCCTTCGACTACCTCGGCGAGGCGGCCCTCGTGGACCTCGACGACCTCGAGCACAACACCCGGGATGGCGTGCATATCGCTTCGCTCGCTGGGACGTGGATGGCCCTAGTCGGCGGGTTCGGTGGCTTGCGGCACGTCGATGGCGCGGTTTCGTTCACGCCGCGACTGCCGGAAGGCATCAGGCGACTCGCCTTCAGCCTCCTGGTGCGCGGGCGCCGGCTGCGCGTTGAGGTCAGCCACGAGTCGGCCCGCTACCAGCTCACTGACGGGGAGCCACTGGTCATAACCCATCACGGAGAGCAGTTCACGCTCGACATGAAGCATCCGCAGCGGCGCCCGATCGCCAGGTTGGCGTCGCGACCGAGGCCGAGTCAGCCGGCCGGCCGGAGTCCGGCGCGGCGGCTGACCACCCATGGTTCCACCTGATGCGCTACAGCCCGGGACGGATCAGGTACTTCTGCCCGGTGGCCTGGCGGGCATAAGCGGTCAGCGCATCGAGCGCCAAGGCCCCGGCGAGCGAAACCTGGTCGGTGTAGGTGCTCGCGAACGTGGTTGTCAGCTCGGCGGCCACCCGGCTGCGCAGCCGGGCCACGCCGTCCAGGCCGATCTGCTGAAGGAACGGCGTGAGCAGCCAGCCACCGATACCCCAGGCCAGGCCGAAGTTCCTGGTGAGCTCCGTCGGGCCCCGGTCCAAGGATCCGTAAATATAGACCTGCTTGTGCACTGTGGATCCGTACCGGCTGTAGTCGGCCCCAGCGCTGGCGGCAGCCTCCATGCAGGTAAGGATCTGGCTCGCGAGGCGCCCGCCGCCGACAGCGTCGAAGGCCAGCGTCGCGGATGTCTCTTTCAGCGCGGCCGTCAGGTCGGCCATGAGGGTCGGCGCGGTCGAGTTGCAGACGTGGGTGGCGCCTGCCGCCCTGAGCAGGTCTGCCTGCTCCGGTCGGCGGACGAGGTTCACCAGCGGGATGTGCTCAGAGATGCACAGGCGATTCAGCATCTGGCCAAGATTCGACGCCGCCGCGGTGTGCACGAGCCCGACGTGGCTCTCCCGGCGCATCGTCTCGACCATGCCTAGCGCGGTCAACGGGTTCACGAACGACGATGCACCCTCGACCGCCGACGTCCCCGCGGGGAGTTCCAGGCAGAACATCACGTCCACGCTGCGGTAGTGCGCGAACATGGCGCCTCCGGCGGCGGCGACTGTCTTGCCGAGCAGCGCCTGCGCGGCCGGCGCTGACCCCGCGGCGACGACTGTGCCCGCGCCCTCGTTCCCGAGTGGCATCGAGGTTCCCACCCGGCCGGCCATCGCCCGCATGGCCGCATCGGGAAGCGGCGCGGTGACGACTGGCCTGTCGGCGGTTCCGCTGACGGTGGCCGCGGTGACGTCGGCGCCAGCCAGCAGTATTCCGAGGTCCGACGGATTGATCGGCGCCGCCTCCACGCGGATGAGCACCTCAGTCGGGCCAGGCTCGGGCACGTCGACGTCGTCCAGCCACAGCTGGACTGTCTGATCGGGAGTCACCAGCGATCGCAGTTGCAGCATTGTGGCAGGGATCTCAGCCGCCATCGGCGTCCTCTCGTCGTGCCTGCCGCGATGCTAACTGACCGCGGACCCCAGGTCAGGCCGCAACGAGCTCGGAGGGCTGAGCGATCACGTCGACGAGTGCGCCGTTGCGCAAGACCGTAATCGCGAGCGGCCGCCCGATGGCGTCGCTGAACATCAGCTTCTGCAGGTCCTGCGCTCTCGTGACCGGGCTACCGCCGGCCGTGATGAGCAAGTCGCCGGCACGCAGCCCGGCCCGCGCCGCCGGGCCGCCAGGAACTACCTCGGCCACCCGCAGGCCGCTGGCACGCCCGAACCGCGCCTGCAGCTTGGCCGGCAGCGGTGCTGGCACGCTGACGATACCCAGGTAGGCACGACGGACATGGCCGTCGCGCATGAGCGCACCGATGATCTTGCGAGTGGTCGCATTGATCGGCACGGCGAGGCCCAGACCGACGCCCGCGACCGCTGTATTGATGCCGACGATCCGGGCCCTGCTATCGGCGAGCGCACCGCCGGAGTTGCCCGGGTTGAGCGCCGCGTCGGTCTGGATCACGTCTTCGACAAGGCTGGCCCGGGCGCCCGCGCTGGTCGGCAATGAGCGGCCGAGGGCGCTGACGACGCCGGCTGTAACCGATCCCGTCAGCCCGAGCGGGCTGCCGACCGCGACGACGAGCTGGCCAACGACGAGTTCGTCTGCCTCGCCGAGGACAGCCGGATCAAGCGTCGGACCGTCGGCGCGGACAACAGCCAGGTCTGACAGCGGGTCCGACCCGACGACGTGGAACGGCGCGGTCGTCCCGTCCGAGAACAGCGCGGTGCCATTCTCGGCCTGTCCCACCACGTGCGCGTTCGTGAGCAGGAAACCGTCGGGTGTATAGATGACCGCGGAGCCGAGGCCCTCACCTCGGTAGCGGCCCCCGCCGTGATGGGGCACGCGCAAGGATGCCACGCGCGGCGTGAGCGCCGCGGCGACGTTGGTCACGATTAGCGAGTACGCGTCGAGCGCTGAGTCCGGTGTCGTTCTGTCGTCCATAGTAATTACAAGATTACATCGGCTCAAAGCCCGCGCCAAGTGCTGCCGAACGCACCTGACCGCGTCGGCTAGCCTAAGTCCGCCGGAAGCACAGCAGGAGGGGAACGCAGGTGGCCATCGTCGTCCTGGCCCTGTGGATCGCGGCGGCCGCGGCCGGTGTGACGCTCCTGCGAGCCGGCGGGGCGGCGCGTCGGCGCGCGGCTGCGACGGTTCCGGTCGAATCCGCGGCGGTGCGGATCGGCGCGGTGCCTCTGACCGCAGAGGGGAAACCGCCGCCCGGTCCGCGTGTCAAGGTCACGAGCCCGCCGGGCGAGCACCCGTTCCTCGAGTTCTCCCACCCGGCGCTAGCGGTTACCGGCATCGCCTGCTGGCTGATGTTCGTGCTGGTCCACTACCGGCCGTTCGCGTGGATCGCCTTCGGGATTCTCCTCGTCACGATGGCCGTCGGGCTGAGCTGGCTCGCTGCGACCCGCCGAGCCGCAAGCCACGGGGTCGAGGCGATGTGGACGTTCCCGCCGCGGCTCGTCGCGGTACACGGGCTGGTAGTGACCCTCGCCATCGCGCTGACGGTGCTGACGGCTATCTCCGCCAGCACCTAGTCCCGGGTCGGCAGTCCAAGCTGCTAGCTACCGCGACGTAAGCGACTGAGGGCGAGGACCGCAGCTGATACGTCTTCCCGCCCGTGGCCTGCGTCGACCGCGGCATGCCATGCCCGCGACAACCCGGCGAGCGCAGGTAGCGTCTCCCGGCCGGCCGCGGTAAGCGCTAGATCGACGTCCTTGAGCGCCCACTCGAGCGGGAATTCCGGCGAGAAGTCACCGAGCTCCATCTTGTGCAGCTTCGCGTCGGCAAGAGGGGCATCCAGCGGACCGCCCGCGATAGTCGCGTCGAGCTTGGCCGGGTCAACGCCCAGCCGCTCGGCGAGCGCTAGCGCCTCAGCGACCCCCTCGATCAGCGTGGCCAGGTAGGCGTTGATCACTAGCTTGAGACGGCTGCCCTGGCCCGCCGGACCTTGCCACATGGGCATGCGACCGAGCGGGGCAAGGACTGGGCGAAGGATTGGCTCCGCCTGCTCGGGCCCTGAAGCCAGGATGAGGAGCTGGCCAGCTTCGGCTGGTCCTTTGGTGCCAGAAACCGGCGCGTCGACGAACATCACGTCGGGCCGGGCTGTCCTCACGTGTCCGGCCAGGTTCTCCGTGGCGGTCACGCCGATGGTGCCCATCTGCGCCCACACCGCACCGCCGCGCAATGCCTGGAGGACGCCGCCGTCGACCATCACAGAGTTCACCACGTCAGCAGTGGGCAGCATCGTGATCACAACATCGGAGTCTCGCCCGGCGTCCGCTGGCGACTGCGCGATATCCGCGCCCGCCGCTGCCAGCGACGCGGTGGCGGCGGGCGACCTGTCCCACGCTACAGTGCGAAATCCGGCTTTGAGGATATTCCGGGCCATCGCCGAGCCCATGATGCCCGTACCTATCACTGCCACGGACATATCGCGGCCCATGTCGCTCATAGCTGTCATTGAATGCTTGTCCCCGCCTGCAGCAGGTCCAAGCCCGCCGGGGGAGCTGGCGGTGCCCGCAGGCTGTTGCGTCCCCCCGGATCGCTACCTGTGTCTACGCCCCCGCATCACACAGGAAGCTCGCGTGCCGAGGCGGGCCCCGCCCAGCTACCTTCCCCCAAGCGGCACACACGCACCCCCCGATGCGCTCGCCGCCATCTGTCATAGATACAAGCCCATCAGTGTGCAGGACAGTTGCCGAAGATGTGTGCGAGATGTGGAGGCGGCCAGAGGGTATGGACCGGTTGCCTGCGCTCTGGGCATGGTGGGGATAGGCCAGGCGGCGTAGCGATGCCAGGAGGGGGCGGTCGTGGCGGCGACAATCCTGCTCGTCGAGGATGAGCGCAAACTACGTGACCTGGTTCGCTCATACCTGGAACGGGCGGGCTTCACGGTGCTGTCGACCGAATCAGGCGCCGAGGCCCTGAGCCTGGCGGCCTCGGCGACGCCGGACCTGCTTGTCCTCGACCTCGGGCTGCCTGACGTCTCCGGCGAAACCGTCGCCAGGGAAGTACGTGCCGCCGGACATATCCCGATCCTGATGCTGACCGCTAAGAGCTCCGAGGAAGACCGCGTCGCCGGGCTGGAGCTGGGTGCCGACGACTACGTCACGAAGCCGTTCAGCCCGCGCGAGCTCGTACTGCGGGTGCAAGCGATCTTGCGACGAGGCGGTCAGGCGGGCGGTATCGACGAGGGCACGACCAGCTACGGCGACGGAACGCTGGTCATCGATGAGCCGCGCCGGGTAGTCACGGTTCGCGGCTCTGTCGTGGAGCTAACCCCGACAGAGTGGGGCATCTTGCTCGCGCTAGCCGGGGTGCCAGGCCGGGTCTACTCGAGATTCGAGCTCATCAATCGCGTCCGCGGCTACGAGTTCGAGGGATATGAGCGCATCGTCGACTCGCACATCAAGAACCTGCGGCGGAAGACTGAGCGGGATCAGGGCAGTCCGGAGATCGTCAAGACCGTCCTCGGCGGAGGGTATCGGCTGGGCCTGACGCGTGATGACTGACAAGTCCGGTCAGACCGGATATACCCCGACGGGGTTCACAGCGAGCGGCCATGGCGCTCCCGCTCCTCGTGGCTGGACCTGGCTGCAACCGCGCGGCGATTCCCTGAGCGTGCACCTAGCCGTGGGCTTCCTCGGCGTCGCTCTGGCCGCCATCGCGTTTGTCACCGGCCTGACCGTCGCATTCGCCGCCGCGGACGTGGCCGACCTGGTCACGCAGCAGCGGGCCGAGCTGACCAAGGCAATCGCCGGGGCCGCGGGCGCCAGCTGGGCTCACCAGGCCAGCTGGTATGGCGCCGATCTGCAGCCAACGCTGGACCTCGCCGCGCGAACCGGGGCGCAGGCGGAGCTGGTGGACCAGCACGACTCCCGGATAACCGCGTCAAACGGCTTCGACGGCCTGGTCGGCAAGCCAATGTTCAGCGCGCCGATAACCGTCGGTGGCCTGCACGTCGGTACCGCGGTCGTCCGGTTCACCGGCTCGGGTCTGGGTAGCACCCAGCCGGCCCTGCGCACCGCGCTGATCCGTGCCGCCGCTGCCGCCGCTGGCCTGGCCGCGCTGCTCGCCCTGCTGGCTGCACTGCTGGTGGCACGCCGCCTAACCCGGCCCGTCGCGATGATCATCTCCGTGACGAGAGCCAGGGGCCGAGGCCAGCGGTCTGCCCGGATCGGTGAGTTTCGCGCGCCCAGCGAGTTCCGTGAGATGGGGATCGCGCTCGACGAGATGGCTGACCTGCTCGACCGGAACGAGCAGGTCAGGCGCGACCTGGTTGCGGACGTCGCGCACGAGATCCGCACGCCTATTGCCGTATTGCTGGCCGGCCACGAAGCGCTCGTCGACGGCTTCGTCGCGCCGACGCCCGATCAGCTGGTGTCGTTGCGCGATGAGGTTCTCAGACTTGCCCGGATGGTGGAGGACCTGCAGACGCTCGCCGCCGCCGACGCCGCGTCGATGCATCTCGACCGGAGACCGTGTGACCTCGCCAAAGTCGCCGCCACGGCAGCCGATAGCCTTGCCGGGCGGTTCACCGCGGCGGGTATCCCGCTTGAGCGGCAGCTGGAGCCGGCGGAAATCCTGGCCGACCCGCGGTGGCTGTTCCAAGTGGTCACAAACCTGCTTACTAACGCACTCAAGTTCTCCAAGCCCGGCGGCACCGTCAAGATCGACACGGGCGTGGCCGACGCCGAGGCCACTCTGCACGTTTCAGATACGGGCATCGGCATCCCGCCCGAGGAGCTACCGCATATCTTCGATCGGTTCTGGCGTGGTCGCCAGGCATCGCAGACTTCTGGCACTGGCATCGGCCTTGCGATCGCGGCCGAGCTGGCCCGCGCGCACGGCGGCACCCTGACCGCCGACAGCGACGCCGGCGTCGGGACCGTCATGACCCTGCGCCTGCCACGAGCCGAAGCGCCGACTGGGGGGCACAATTCGCGCCGACGCAACGACGAGGAGAGCGGGGCGGTCTAGCGCGTTGCGATCAGCCCCCGCCGGGCCGACTCGGCCGAAATGGCGTCCGCCACCTTGCCAGCGAGGTGCTCTGGCATGGCCGGGGCGCCCAGACTGGCAAGCCGGTCCCGCACGTCAGCGGTGGTCAGCGTGGTGTTCGCAGCCGTCGCTTTGGGAGCCTGATGGCGGGAATATGCACTCTGCACCAGTCCGGTTCCTCTCACATTTGCGGTTCGACCTACGAAAGAAGACACGTTCGAGGTGGAGGCCGAACCGCGTCAGTGTGGAGACGATGTGAAGTCGCTCACGTAGGGCGGACGAAGACCTGAGCGAGGTTGTCAGCGGTCAGCCGCAGGAATATGGCGTCTGCGTCCGCGGTCACTTCACCGGACACCCATTCCACGATCAGCGGGTCATGTCCGGACATGCGGCCAGACCCTAGTCCGGCCCCGATCGGCGATGCAAGACTCGGCACATGGCCCGTTACCTTGCGCTATTGCGCGGCATCAACGTCGGCGGTCACAACAAGGTCGCGATGAAAGAATTGCGCGACGTGGCCGTCGCGCTCGGCCACACCGATGTCGCCACGTACATCCAGAGCGGCAACATGGTGTTCACCAGTGCCGAGTCTGACGCGACCGGCCTGGCCGATGGGCTGGAACGAGAGATCACGGCGCGGCTAGGCGTGCGGCCGGTCGTCGTCGTCCTGTCGGAGCCAGAGCTAGCGCACGTGATCGCCGATAACCCGTTCCCGGGCGAGCTGAACCCCAAATGCCTGCATGCAGTGTTCCGGCGGGACGAGATCGGCAAGACCGACATCGAAGTGGTGGCCGCGGCGGTCCAGCGAGCCAGAGCGTCGGGCAGTCGCGATGACGCCGCCGTGGTGGGGCGGACGCTGTTCCTGCGCACGCCGGACGGCCTAGGCCGCAGCGAACTAGCGGCTCAGCTCGCGCGCTCGAACGTCCAGACGTCAGGCACCGCCCGTAATTGGGCGACCGTTACCAGGCTCAAGGCGATGCTCGGGGAGTAGGCGCGCGACCCTCGGAGATGATAGGCACATGAGCCCGATTTCTCGCGGATTCCATGGCCGTCACCGTGACACGACAGCTGACACCGACCGGGTTCCTCCCGGCCAGTACGTCACGACGGACTTCCCTGTGCTATCGGCCGGACCCACCCCGCACACTCCGCTGGACAACTGGTCATTTTCTATCAAGCAGGGACGAGACACACTCAAATCCTGGAGCTGGCCAGAGCTGCAGGCTCTACCCGTCGAGGATGTGACCGTTGACATCAGTTGCGTGACGCACTGGACCAAGCTAGACACCCGATGGCAAGGCGTCTCGATCGACACGCTGCTCAGCCAGGTCGAGCAAGACGCCCGGTATGTCCTCGCCTTCTGCGACGGCGGCTACACAACCAACCTGCCGATCGCGGACGTCACGGGCGGCCAGGCCTGGGTTGCCTTCGGCTATGACGGCCGGCCGCTGCCCGCCGAGCACGGTGGGCCGGCGCGGCTGCTCGTCCCGCACTTGTACTTCTGGAAGAGCGCGAAATGGGTGCGCGGCCTGGAATTGCTGGCAGCGGACCAGCCTGGATTCTGGGAGCGCTATGGCTATCACAACTACGGAGACCCATGGCGGGAACAGCGGTACGCGAGCGACTGACCTGGCGGGTCGCCACCGTCGGCGCGATGATCGACGAGACCGCCACGGTCCGTACGATCGAGCTCGACATTCCTGACTGGATGAGTCACCGGGCTGGTCAGCATCTGGACATCCGGCTGACTGCCGAAGACGGCTACGTAGCCGAGCGGTCGTACTCGATCGCGTCGGCGCCGGATGAGCCGGTGGCCGTCACCGTGGAGCGGCTAGAGGACGGCGAGGTGTCGCCGTATCTGACCGAGGACGTTCGCGCCGGCGACGAGATCGAGGTCCGCGGCCCGATCGGCGGATATTTCGTGTGGCCGTGGCAGGACCCCGGCAGCCCGCTGCTCCTCGTGGCGGGTGGCTCGGGCGTTGTCCCATTCCGGTCGATCCTGCGGCACCGGGCCGACATCGGCAATACGACGCCGACCCGGCTGCTGTACTCGGCGAGGTCGCTTCCTGACGTTATCTACCGGGCCGAGCTGGACGCGACAAGCGACGGCGTCCAAGTGAGTTACACGCTGACGCGGCAGCAGCCGCCGGGATGGAGCGGGTACTCCGGACGCGTCAACGATGCGCTGCTCCACGATGTGGCGTGGCCATTGGAACAACGGCCGCTCGCCTACATCTGCGGGCCGACAGCGTTCGTGGAGAGCGTCGCGGCGGCGCTCGTCGGCCTCGGGTATCCGGGGGACAGGGTGAAGACAGAGCGATTCGGTGGAGCGTGACGATGGACGCGCTGGACGGCAACGCGATTGGCGGCTTGCTGCACGAGGTCTTCGGCACCGAAATGACTGCGGCGATCGGCACGTGCGCCAACTGCGGACGCGTCGCGCCAGTTGCCGAGACGCTTGTCTACCTGCAGGCGCCAGGCACGGTGATGCGCTGCCGACGGTGCTTCGCCGTGCTGATGGTCGTAGTCCTGCACGCCGACATGAAGTGCGTCGACCTCCTCGGCATGGCAGCTCTCGAGCCGGCGACCCCATAGCGGGCGCCCTGCCTAGCCGATCGCCTGCCAGGATTCCGCCGCCTGCGCAGCCCATTGGGCGTGCAGCCGGCGGAACAAGGCCGCGGCCCGCGGTCTCGGCCAGCCGGGCGGCAGCAATTCGCTCGGCAGATCCGGGTCCGTCCACGGGAACCGGCGCCACGCGTGCACAAGCTCGACCATCTCGGCGAGCGGATCCGCCGGGCTCACCGAGCCAAATGCCGTGATGAAGTCCTCGTACATGCGCCTCACCGTGGCTAGGTCCCAGGCCTGACCGACCAGAACTGGCAGCTGGCCATCGGCGTGGTGGCCGCGGAATATCTGTGCCTCGCCGGCCAGCCCGGCCTCGGCCAGCGCTTGCTCAACCTCGGCGAGCCGCTCGGCGTGCGTGCTGATCCAGACGCCTGGTGCGGGATTGCCGAAGCCTGCCCGGGTCAGGCGGCTGCGCAGCGCGTGCCTGGCGGGCCGGCCGGCTTCCGGAATCCGGGCCAGCACCAGCAGCCAGTCTCTGTCCCAGCCAGCGCGCCGGTCGCCGAAGCTGTAGATGCGTTCGGACCCCTCTGTCAGCAGCCGGTCCGCGCTCGGCGTCAGCCGCCACCGGGTCCGCCGTCCGACCCGCTCGGCTGTCAGCCACCCGTCCGCGGCGGTACGCATGAGCGCTTGCCTGGTCGCCTTCTCCTCGACGTCGAGGCGGGCCATCGCGTCGATCATCGCGGAGGTCCAGACCACGCCGCTGGCGGGCAGCACATACTCGCCAAGGATGGTGAAGATGAGGCCGCGAGCGCTCGAGGATCCCACGGCGTGCCGGTGGGACATCGCCGCGGGGCCCGCCGGGCTGCGTTGCCCAGCCGCTACGGCGTCCCGGTCTGCGTGGGCTAGGACGGACATGCGCCCTCTCGATTATTCTACTGACTCATGACGTAGACACGACATAGTGTAGAGCTTAGACTGGCGAGCGTGAAGGTTATTGGCGAACCTGCGCGCGTCGATTTCCAGGTCCACCCCGCGCGCTACCACCACTGGCAGCTCACGATCGAGGGCCAGATCGCTACCTTGGCGCTCGCAGTGGCTGAGGACGGCGGGCTCTCCGATGGGTACGAGCTGAAGCTCAACTCTTATGACCTGGGCGTGGACATCGAGCTGTACGACGCGGTGCAGCGGCTGCGATTCGAGCATCCTCAGGTCCGTGTCGTCGTGCTGACGAGCGGCCGCGACAAGATCTTCAGCGCGGGCGCCAACATAAAGATGCTCGCGGGCGCGTCACACGCATGGAAGGTGAACTTCTGCAAGTTCACGAACGAGACGCGCAACGGCATCGAAGACGCTACGGCGAACTCCGGTCAGATCTGGCTCGCCGCTGTGAACGGCACGGCGTCCGGCGGCGGCTACGAACTCGCGCTCGCGTGTGATCACATCATGCTGGTCGACGACCGATCGTCGGTCGTCTCCTTGCCCGAGCTGCCGCTGCTCGGCGTGCTGCCGGGCACGGGCGGTCTGACGCGGGTCACCGACAAGCGGCATATACGGCGTGACATCGCCGACTACTTCGCCACCAGGGCCGAAGGCATTGGCGGCCGCAGGGCCGCGCTGTGGCGACTCGTCGACGAGGTAGTTCCGCGTCCGTCCTGGGATGACGCAGTGGCGGCGCGGGCGGCCGAACTCGCCGCGCGGTCAGGCCGACCGGGCGCGGCGGCGACTAGCGGAATTGCGCTGACCCCGCTCGTCAAAGTCGCTGATGCAGACTCGATCAGGTACCTCTTCGTGACCGCGCGCCTGGATCGCAGCGCGGGAGCCGTCAACATCACAGTGGCGGGACCTGAACACGCCGCGCCGGCCGACGCAGGCGGCCTGCACCAGGCCGGCGCCGATAGCTGGCCGCTCGCGATGACGCGAGAGCTCGACGACCTGATCCTCGACCTGCGCACCAACGAGCCGGAGCTTGGAACCTGGGTGCTGCGCACCACCGGTGATCCAGACCTGGTCCTCGGCTGGGACGAGCTGCTCCTGGGCAATTCCGCCGACTGGCTAGCCAACGAGATCGTGCACTACTACAAGCGCACGCTCAAACGGCTGGACGTGACCAGCCGGAGCTTGATCGCGCTGATCGAACCGGGCAGCTGCTTCGCCGGCTCGCTGCTGGAGCTGGCGCTTGCCGCCGACCGCTCGTTCATGCTTTCTGGCGTCTTCGAAGACGACGTTCGCCCCGATCACCGCGCAGCGCCAGACGAGAGCGGGCAAGCCGACCCCGTTCCCGCCGTGATTGTTGTCGGGAACGCCAATCTGGACGCGCTGCCGATGGGCAACAACCTCAGCCGGCTGGAGACGAGGTTCTACGGCGACGAGGAACGGCTGGCGGCGGTGATGGCCCGGGTCGGTCACGCGCTCGAGGCTGAGGAGGCGGCGGAGCTCGGGCTCGTGACGTTCGCGCCGGACGACATCGACTGGGCCGATGAGATCCGGGTTGCGCTCGAAGAGCGGGCGAGCTTTAGCCCGGACGCGCTCACCGGGCTAGAGGCGAACTACCGGTTCGCCGGACCGGAGACGATGGAGACGAAGATCTTCGGCCGGCTGACCGCGTGGCAGAACTGGATCTTCAACCGCCCGAATGCCGCTGGTCCAGACGGGGCGCTACGCAGGTACGGCACCGGCCAGCGGGCGGATTTCGACAGGAAGCGAGTCTAGGGTCATGACCACTGCGTTCACGGGGACCGGGGCTGACTACTCGGAGAGGATCCCCAACAACGTCGACTTGCATGAAGACCGACGGCTGCAGCGAGCGCTGGAGTCCTGGCAGCCCAGCTTCCTGAACTGGTGGGACTCGATGGGGCCAACGCTCCGCACTCGGGATGTGTACCTGCGGACCGCCGTCAACGTTGGCCGCGAGGGCTGGGCCCACTTCGACCACGTCCCGATGCGCGACTACCGGTGGGGGATCTTCCTCGCCGAACGCGACCCAGACCGCCGCATCGGCTTCGGTCAGCACAAGGGCGAGCCGGCGTGGCAGCAGGTGCCGGGGGAGTACCGCGCGGAACTGCGGCGCCTTATCGTGATCCAGGGCGACACCGAGCCGGCGTCGGTCGAGCAGCAGCGCAATCTCGGCGCCACCGCGCCGAGCCTGTATGACCTGCGGAACCTCTTCCAGGTGAACGTCGAGGAAGGGCGCCACCTGTGGGCGATGGTGTACCTGCTGCACGCGTATTTCGGCCGGGACGGGCGCGAAGAAGCCGAGGAGTTGCTGCACCGCAACTCCGGCAGCGCGGACTCACCGCGGATCCTTGGCGCGTTCAATGAGGAGACGCCCGACTGGCTGTCCTTCTTCATGTTCACGTACTTCACCGACCGGGATGGTAAGTACCAGCTCGGCACCCTGAAGGAATCGGCGTTCGACCCGCTATCGCGGACGTGCGAGTTCATGCTCAAGGAGGAAGCGCATCACATGATGGTCGGCACCACCGGCGTCGACCGGGTGGTGGAGCGGACCGCGCAGCTGATGGTGGAGCACGACACGAACGACGCCGGGCCGCATGGCGGCATCCCGCTCAATGTGCTCCAGAAGTACCTGAACTTCCACTACTCGGTGTCGCTTGACCTGTTCGGCGGCGAGACGTCGACGAACGTCGGCAACTACTACACCGCGGGGCTGAAGGGGCGCTGGTCAGAGGACCGGCGCAAGGACGACCACAAGCTGACCACCGACGGCATCATGGTAGATGCGCTGCTCGACCCCGGGACAGCCGGCCAGAGCATCGGCCAGAACGAAGTCTCGGCGCTCGTCGGGCTGAACACCGATCTGCGCCGGGAGTACATCGCCGACTGCCAGAGCGGCGTTAACCGCTGGAACAAGATCCTCGAGTCGGCGGGGTTGCCGCAGCGACTCAAGCTGCCGCACGTCGCGTTCAACCGGAAGGTCGGCGCGTTCGCCGGGATCGAGGCGTCGCCAGATGGCGAGATCCTGAGTGCAGGCGAATGGCAGCAGGACCGCGCCGAGTGGCTGCCGACCGACGTCGACAAGACGCACGTCCGGTCGCTGATGAAGCCGGTGCACGAGCGCGGCAAGATCGCCGCCTGGATCACACCGCCGCGCAACGGCATCAACGGCAAGCCGTTCGACTACGACTACGTGCACGTGGGCTGAAAGAGGACCGACTGGTCCGGGCCCGGCAACCTCACGTCGGCGGCCGCGCCGTGTCGTGTGCCGGGGCTTGCCGCGATGGCCCGTAGTCTTCCCGTGCGTAGGCGACGATCCGGTCGCGGACCGCGCCGACGGGGAGGGACGGGCCCAAGTCACCGACGTCGCGACGCCGCAATGCAACTAAGCCAACGGTGCCGATCATCAGCTCGACTCCGCAGAGCCACATCAGCGGCTGCAGCGGCAGTGGACCGCCGGGTAGCTTGGGGGCGTGTGTAAACGGTGAGATGTCCATAATCCAGGAGGCCCACTGCAGCGGCGGTCCGAAGACCGCAATGATCCCTGACAACGCCGCGGCGGTCCACGCGAGTGCGGTGGACTCCCAAGGCAGCAGTCCGAACAGCAAGACGGCCACCGCCGGCAGCATCATCGCCGCGGGCAGCCGGGCCACGGCGGCGCCGAGCAGTTTCGGGAGCTGCGTGCTCACTGAGCCGGTGAGAAGACCGTAGCCAAACCCAGCCGACGCGCCCGCCGACGCAAGCAGCAGGCATGCACCGGCCACTGCGACCGAGATATGGCTGAGCGCCCACCGGATTCGGCCTGTCGCCGCACTTAGGACGGGCTCAGCCAGGTTCCCCGTTTCCTCAGTTCGCAGCCGGAGCACCGCAGATGTCGCGTACACGGCCGCGGCAAGACCTGCGATCAGCATTAGGGCAGACAAGTAGGCATCCGCGAAAGTGGCCTGGTACCCGACTTTGAGGAGGTAGCGTCTTAACGCCCGGCTGCCGCTCATAATCGAGCTGATCCCGTTCGCGCCCGCGCCAAATGCGGCGAAGGCGACGACGCAGGCGGTAAGCCAGGCGGCGAGTACCGGCCACTGCAGCCGCCATGCCAGGCCGAACGGACCGCGCAGCAGACCGCGGGCGGTAGCTCGCCCTGGTCGGTCTGACAGCAGTCCTGTGCTGTGGTCACGCCAGGCTGCGAGCAGGAACGCCGCCACTACCAACACTGTGGATGCTGCTAGCGGCAGTGTGAGCACCCACCACCTCTCGCCAGCTGTGCCGTACGCACGGGTCAGTTCCACCCAACCCAGCGGCGAGACCCAGGACAGCCAAGAGAGGCCAGCGGAACCGGAATCGCCGACCGCGCGCAGCACGAACGCGGCACCGAGCGCTCCGATCGCGATGCCGCGCGCACCCCGCGCGGTGACCGACAGCTGGGCCGCGACAGCTGCCACGCCCGCGAAGACGAGCCCGCACCCGCCGATAGAGAGCGCAAGAGCGGCTGAGCCCGCCACAGGCAGGCTCAGCCCCGATAGCCAGCCGAAGGTGAGCACGGCTAGCGCCACGTTCGCGGTCGCGGCAGGTATGAGCGCCGCGGTGAGCGGCGCCTGCCGCCCGACCGCGGCCGAGCCAACAAGCTCAAGCCGCCCGGCTTCCTCATCGGCC
>DATIOU010000223.1:0-25868 GCA_035472835.1 Streptosporangiaceae bacterium
ACCGGTTCAGGCGCCGCGGCTCGCGACGCGGTCGGCGATGACGCGCAGTCCGGCGGCCAGCTCGCGTGCCGACGGCGCCTGCTCAGGGTCGAGGAAGTACTTGGCGATCAGGCCGATGAACATGGCATGCATGATGACGCCGGCCGACCTCGCGGCCTCGGGCTCGGCTTCCGGATCGATGCCCAGGAACAGCTCGGCCAGGCCGGTTGCGGCGATGTCCTGGACGCCAGCAATGAAGGCGCGCAAGTTCTCGTTGGTCTGAGCGAGGCTCAGGAGCTCGAGCTGGGCGCGCCATAGGCCGCTGCCGGGCCCGGCGAAGGAGTCGAGCGTCTGGCGCATGACCGCCTCGAAGTGCGCTAGCGGCTTGTCTGGCTCAGCCGGTCCGGCCGCCGCCAGCGCATGTTGCAGCTCGTCCCCCCAGTCGCCGATCGAGTCGAAGACCGCCTGGTTCATCAGCGCGTCCTTGGAGCCGAAGTGGTAGCCGATCGCGGCGAGGCTCACGCCCGAGGCCGCTGCGATGTCCCGGGCGGTCGTGGCAGCGTACCCCTTCTCGATCAGGCATCGCTTCGCCCCGGCGAGCAGGTCCTCTCGGTTTCCCATGCTGGCAGCTTACTCCGCGTCTTATACACACGTCTTGAACAAGTGTATTGCACGTATGTCTTAGACGTGTGTACAGTCGTGCTGACAAGGCCGCTGGCCGCCCGCAGTTCACGAGAGGACTGGCCATGACCGATAGCGCGACAGCTCAGCGAGCTCAGCCACGAGCGGGAGCCAGGGAGTGGACCGGGCTCGGGGTCCTGCTCCTGCCCCTACTCCTGGTGTCCATGGACGTCTCCGTGCTCTACTTCGCCGTCCCGTTCATCAGCAAGGACCTCCAGCCGACGAGCACTCAGCAGCTCTGGATCTTCGACGTGTACGGATTCGTCCTGGCCGGCCTGCTGATCACGATGGGATCGCTTGGCGACCGGATCGGCAGGCGCAGGCTGTTGCTGGCGGGCGCCGTCGGCTTCAGCCTGGCCTCGCTGGGCGCCGCCTATGCGCACTCGGCCGCGGAGCTGATCGCGGCCCGCGCCGTGCAGGGCATTGCCGGCGCGACCCTGATGCCCTCCACGCTGGCCCTTATCCGAAACATGTTCCACGACGAGAAGCAGCGCCGGACCGCGATCGCCATCTGGACCGCGGCCACCATGAGCGGCATCGCGCTCGGGCCGATCATGAGCGGATTCCTGCTCGATCACTTCTGGTGGGGCTCGGTCTTCCTCATCAACGTGCCATTCATGATCATGCTGGTCAGCCTCGGGCCGGCACTAGTGCCCGAGTTCCGCGCGCCCCAGGCCGGCCGGTTTGACATCACCAGCTCGGTGCTCTCGCTCGGTGCCGTGCTGCCGGTGATCTACGGCATGCAGGAGATTGCGGCGAACGGCGCCGACGTCATCAGGATCGGGGCCATCGCCGCTGGCCTGATCGTTGGCGTCGGGTTCGTGATCCGCCAGGCGCGGCGTGCCCATCCGATGATCGACCTGACGCTGTTCCGCAGCCGAGGATTCACCGGCGCCGTCGCGCTTAGCCTCGTCTCGATGTTCGCCGTCGTCGGCTTCGCCATCTTTGCCACGCAGTACCTCCAGTCGGTGCTCGGGATGAGCCCGTTCACAGCGGCGTTGTGGTCACTCGTGCCGATGGCCGGGACAGCCGTCGCGGTGCCGTTGAGCCAGGTGCTCGTGCAGAAAGTCGACCGTGCCTATGTCGCCGCAGGCGGACTGCTCGTCGCCGCGGCCGGCTACGGCATGCTCACCCAGGTGCACGTGCACTCCCCGCTCTGGTTCATCCTCATCGGCGCGAGCGTGTACGCGGGCGGCGTGATCGGGGCGATGACGATCGGCAACGAGCTCATCATGGGCGCGGTGCCGCCAGAGCGCGCCGGTACCGCCGCCGCTGTCGTCGAGACGGCTTCGGAATTCGGCGGCGCGCTCGGCATGGCCGTCCTCGGGAGCATCGGCATCGCGGTCTACCGGTCCGATCTGGCGGCGGGCGCCCCGGCACACCTGCCGGGCGGAGTCCTCGCCGCCGCGCGCAGCACGCTGGGCGGCGCCATCAGCGCCGCCGCGCACACGCCCGGTCGCCTCGGCCCAGAGCTCGTCGCAGCGGCCCGTACCGCGTTCGCGCACGGCCTGAACGCCGCCGCGCTCGGGGCGGCGTTTGCCGTTCTCGTGGCTGCTGCCGTGACCACACGGTATTTCCGCGGCATGCAGGTCGTCCCGGACGCCGCCGACCAGCCCGCGCGGCCGCGGTCCGAGCTTGTCAGCTAGCCGCGAAGGCGAAGGCCAGTAGTGAGTTGGCCACATAGTCGCTGGCCGGCTCGACGGACGGCCACGACACGACGTTGTCCTCGTACGCTGCGGTCTTGGTATTGAACCGGCCGAAGCTGCCCGCGCTGCACGGGCGCATGCCGCTGACAGTGCCGAGGCCGACGAAGGATGCTGGGTTATTCGGGCCGACGGTGACGGCACCGAGCTGGATCTTGCCGGCGCCCGTCAGGGAGCCGGCAAGATTGGCTATCTCACTCTGCATGCACTGCGGATACGTAGTTCCTGCACCGACCGCGAACGAGCTACCCCAGCCGTTGGCGCCGAGCGCGAAGTTCAGCTGCTGCTGCGCGAACGCGTCGAACCGCGCGCCGCCGCCGTACTCCCGGTACAGCGCGTTGGTGATGTACAGCCCGAATGCGTGCGGGGAAGCATCGGTAGCGCCGAGCTGGCCGCCGAGGCCGAACGGGTCACCCTTCGCCAGGCGCTCCCCTAGGCGCAGCTGAGCACCGAGGTCGGCCAGCAGGGGGCGAGCGCCGATGACCCCGTTCCCGGTCGAATTTGTCGCATGGCCGTCGCCGTGCGCTTGCCGCAGGGCCCGCAGCAGTTCGCCCTCGGCGATCGCGCCGTTGTCATACAGGTTCAGCGTGTCGCCGCCCGCTGGATGTCCCTGAGCGATGTACGCGCGGGCCCACTGGCTCGCGACCAGCAGGTCCGCGTGCACCTGGCGGGCGGGCGCGCCGAGCGCCTCGTCCGCCAGCGCGAGCTCGGCGGCACCCCAGAGCATGTCGCTCTTCCACTCGGTCCCGCCGTAGTAGTCGTGCGGGAACGTCGTGACGACGGAGGTGACGTGCGTGGTCTGCGCCATCGCGTATACCCCGCGCGCCAGCGATAGGAGCTGGAGCGCGGCCGGCTGGCTGTGGCGCAAGGTGAGCTGGGCGCCCAGCCCGAAGTCGGCGGCGAACCGACCCGCGAGCTCGGGGCTGACGAGTGAGCCCGGTGCCGCCGCGGCGAAGACGGGCCGGTACTTGACGTAGTAGGCGCTCGGGCCAGGGTTGCCGCCCTTCGCCACGTTGAGCTTGTCCTCGGCCTGGGGCAGGAACCAGAAGTTGTAGTCGCCCTGGATGGTGTTGCTCGCGTTGCCGTTGCCGATTCCGACCTGGATGTACATCACCTTCTGCCGCGGGTTCCACAGCTGCCGCAGCCAGCGCAGGCCGAAGCTGGCCTCCGGGCCCAGGGTCGGGTATTTGCGGGGGAAGTCCCGCTGCGCAATCTGCATCAGCCCGTCGGCGTACGTCGCGGTGTAGGCGAACTTCTCGTAGCCGCCACCCGCGTCGAACCAGCCGCCGGCCACGTTCACTGGCCCGCCGATGCGGTGGAATGTGCCGAGCAGGTTGTCGTTACTGTCGTACTTCGGCGACGCGTACACGTAAGCGTGCTCGTCGGTCAGGTTCGCAGGCTGGCGATCGAGCACGGCGTGCTTGACTTGCGGCCCGTCGCGCTCGGAGGTGAAATACGCCACCGCGTTCGTGGCCAGCCGACCGTACGCATGGCGACTGTCGCCGATCACGAACGCCGGCGACTGGGCCGTCTGGCCGGCGGCCGAGATGTGGATCCGGTACTTCGTTCCCGCCCTCGTCAGGGCTGAGAAGTTAAGGGCGTAGACGGCGTGGTAACGCGCGTTCCAGCCGCCGACGTTCGCGGTCGAGCTGCCCCGGAAGACGACAGCCGACGGGTCGGACACGGTGAACGCGACGCTGGCAACCGGGGCTGGCAGCATCACGTAAGCGACCTTCGGGCCGGCCGCGGGGTAGCCGACCTGGTTCACCCGGACCTCCGCGGGTGTCTTGGTGACCGCGCCGCCCGCTTGGGTTCCGGCGGCCGCACGGGCACCGTGGCTAGCCGTTGCGGCGGGCTCCGCGGCGCACGCGATCAGCAGTTGCGCAACGGCGGCCAACGCCGCTGTGCTCAGTAGGCATCCTCGGATTCCCACGAGACGTGCCTCCCCGGGTCGTGTGTCGCTTTTGGCGCGGCCTGCGCGGGGCCCGCGCGCCCACGACCAGTTGCTGAATTTGTAAGGAAACTTACCGAACCAAACCGTGCCGCACAAGAGCACTGTGCGGGCTAGCTGGCGAGTACTGCCTTGCCTCCGATGGCTCGGCCGCCGCCGACATCGCGAGCAGGACATCGCGACATTGCAAAAGTTAGCCTCGCCTGCCACAGATCAGTGCATCGTGGTCGTGGAAGGAGTGTGAGCACGTCGCAAGGCGCGCAGATGCCACGAGTGGGCTCGGAGTGGGATGGTGCGTTCGAGGAGTTCGTGCGCGGACGCTCATCGCACCTTTTCAAGTTGGCTCTGGTCATCACTGGGTGGGACGTCGCCGCGGCCGAGGATGTGCTTCAGATCGCCCTCGAACGCGCCTACCGGCACCGTCGATCGCTGTTCACGGGCCGACCAGCCGAGGCGTATGTGCGCAAGATCGTGGTGAACGCTGCGATCGACTGGCGCCGCTCGCTGCGACGCAGGGGAGAACAGCCGCTGGACGCCGCCGTGGATCCGGCTATGGACGACGCGGCCAGCCGGATCGCCGACCGAGACCAGATCGTGCGGGCACTGGCCGCGCTCGCACCAAGGCAGCGTGCCGTGCTGGTGCTGCGGTACTGGGAGGACCTAGCGGACGAGCAGATCGCCGCGGTGTTGAACTGCACCACCGGAACAGTCCGGAGCCTGGCGTCACGAGCGTTCACCACGCTGCGAGAGCGGGCGGAGACTTCCCTGGTCATGCCATCCGAATACTCAGTCAGGAGCAAGCCCGATGACTGATCTGCAAGAACAGCGGCTGCGTGATGCGATAGCGGCCTCTGTCGAAGACGCTCAGCCGACTTTCGATGTGATGGCAGCGGTGCGGTCGCGGCATCGTCGGTATCGGCTTCGTGTTGCCGCTGGCTGGGCTGGCGCAGTTTGCGCCCTCGTCGTCCTGCTCGTCGTCGGCATCCACGTTGCTCTCGGGCCGGTCAATCCGGCTGGCGTCGGGCCATCAAAGCATGTTAAGACGCCGGCTGGACCGCTGAGTTTTCCTGGCGGCGGACGGCTCCTGATGGCGGGTGGCGGCGTCTTGACTTGGGTTTACCCAGACGGTCGCACAGCCCTGATCCCAGGAGACTTCGACGGAGCCACTGTCTCGTCTGGCGGGTTGCTCGCGTGGAAGTACAGCGTACCCGGCGCCGGCTACTACACGATGACGTTCGACGGCGCAAACCAGCGTCTGGTTCTTCCAGCCGACCGCAACCCCCAGGTGTCAATGATCGCGGCTCAGGTATCGCCGGACGGCACACAGCTTGCCTACATTCGCCAGGACATGACGCCGACTAAGGTGACGAACACCCTATGCGTACTCGAAATGGCGACGGGCCGGCGAGTGAAACTGGGTATGGCTTCTGACTCGGCTTTCGCGTGGCGCGACGCTTCCACGATTCTCACCGCCGCAGCTGACCAAAGGTCACTTGTCCTGGTCAGCGTGCCCACCGGCAACAGGTCCACGTATCTCTCGGTGACCGACCCAGCTCTAGTTAGCGCATACGAGCGAGCCAGACCGGGGGCCGGCCCGCCGACCAGTATCGGATCGGACGGGATGGCCGGTAGCGGCTCGTCCGCGCTTATCGCGGTGTGGCTAGCAGCGGCCGATCCGCGCCTGTCTGGCGGCGTTACGAGTCCAGCCGACGTTGTGATGGCGGGCTCCCGCCCTGTCGCTACATACGCTCCCAGAACGCCAGACGCACTGAATCTGTCCTTCGGACCGCGCGGGCTGGTCGTTCTTCAGACAGGCGCAGGCGACAACCCCGCCACGTGGGATACGTACGTGGGCAGCCTGCGCGGGCCTCGGTTGTCCGTCCCCGTCCCATTCGGCATGGACGGCGTCATCTTCAATCCCGCGGGCGACGTGATGGCGCTGCGGGATGCGGGAAACGAGACATTCGTACCAACCCCCGCTCCGGCGTGCCGCCTCACGGCCCGTTGCCTGCATTTCACGCCGATTGGCTTGTCGCAACCCGGGACCATCCAGGCCTGGCTCCCCTAGCAGAGATGCTCGCATCGGCCAACGGCTGAAGCCACAGCCGGTAGACGATGAACACCGGTACGCCGACGACGGGGCCGAGGTCGTCGGGGAAGAGTCGTACTGCCTCAGCGGAGGGCTGCGGCTCGGCGACCCGGTCCACTTTGAAGCCGACGTCCGCGAACGCGCCGAGGACAGCAGACAGAGGCCTGCGCCAGAAGTGCTGTGTCACCTCCACGTCGGCTTTGCGCCAGGTATCGGAAACCAGCTCGGTGTCGAAGTAGCCGCCACGCTGGTGCGGGCTAGGCGGCCCGAATGGGTGGTCGAGCGAGATCACGGCCCAGCCGCCCGGCCGGAGGGCTGCGGCGAACGACCGCAGCGGAACGCTCCAATCCGCGACATAGTGCAAGGCCAGGGAACAGGTGATGCCATCGACGGAGCTGGGTTCTAGCGGCAGTGGCTTGGCCAGGTCGGCGACCAGGAACCGGCCGCGGCCGGCACACCGACGCTCAGCCTCCTCGATCATCCGGGGGCTGATGTCGACGGCCACGACATCGGCGCCCTGTTGCAGCAGCCACTGCGCCTGCGCTCCGGACCCGCAGCCCGCATCGAGCACCACAGCACCCTGGAGATTGCCGGGGACCAGGGCCCTGAGCGCCGGCCGCTCCAGGAGCCCGTTAAATGGGCCCTCGTCGGTAGTCGATGACCAGACCGCGGCCAGCCGGTCGTATGCGTCGCGAGTTCGCAGCGTGTGCTCAGCTTGGTTAACTGGCGTCTCAATGGTCACCGGCAGAGCGTAGCGAGATCTGCCCCGAATCGTCCGCCGACTGCCCCCCCGGCTGCCGCCCTGCCTGCCCACATGATCGCGAAGGATTCGGCGGAGTGGAGCCCGCCGAATCCTTCGCGCAACCCGAGGAAGCAGCCGTCAGTTGTCGACCAGCTCCTCGACGGGCTTGACGCCGGCCGTGCCGCGACGCAGCCGCCAGACAAGCGCGGCCACATACCACAGCAGCGCCAGGCCGGCGCCGTAGCCGACGACCTTGTCGGCCGCGTGGAACGGGGCGGGTACCGACAGCACGAAGATGATCAGCGCGCTGTACAGCAGCACGAAGATGATCACTGGCCATGCCCACCGGCCGAGCGAGAACGCACCGGGGATGGAGTCCAGCGTCCGCCGCTTGTACGCGTAGCCGGCCGTGACGAGGAAGTAGATGATGTACGGGATGATCGCCGTCGCGCCGACGAGCGTGGCGAACGCGCTGGTCTGCAGGTAGCCGTACCAGGTCACGCCGATGTCAACGACAGCGAAGACCAGCAGGGCGATGATCGGCGTCTGGGTGCTCCGGTTGACCTTCCGCAGCGCCCCCGAGAACGGCAGCATGTTGTCGCGCGCAAGCGAATAGGCGAGGCGTGCTTGCGCGCCGGCACCGACGACGAGGATGGCAAACATCGAGAAGATGACGAACGCGACGAACACCTTGACCAGCCAGGATGGCAGCCAGTAGCCGGCGATGTAGAGCAGCGGCAGCGGTGCAATCTTGGGGTTCTCCACCCCGCTCAGGCTCGGGATCGCGACCGTGAAGCCGATCAGCGCG
The DNA here is from genome assembly GCA_035472835.1 of Streptosporangiaceae bacterium. GTDB lineage: Bacteria > Actinomycetota > Actinomycetes > Streptosporangiales > Streptosporangiaceae > JAJYUU01. The sequence goes on from DATIOU010000223.1 coordinate 7,954, forward strand.
ATCATGCCGAGCACCGCCGAGCCCGCCACCGCCCAGATCACGCCGCGCGGCACGCTCTGGCGCGGGTTGACAGCGTCCTCTGACATATCCGCGGCTAGCTCGAAGCCCACCAGTGTGAACGCGCCTATCAGGCCCGCGAGGGCGAACGCGTAGATCGTCGGGTTGTGCAGCACGGACGTGGTGTTGGTCAGGATGCTCGCACCGTAGGGGCTGGGCTTGGTCTTCAGCGCCCACAGTACGAACAGCAGCACGCCGAACACGACGGTGCCGATGATCTCGGTGAATACAGCGATGTTGTTGACCCTGGCGGCCACCTGCATGCTGATGATGTTGATGACGACCGGCAGCAGCATCAGCAGGATGGCAACCGCGAACACAAGTCGCGGACTGGGGTTGCTGACGTTAAACTCGCTGAGCAGGAGCGGCGAGGCGACGCCCAGCATGATCGCGCCGCCGCCCACGCTCATGTAAAGCAGGCCGGCGAAGCCCACGAACCAGCCGTACGTCGGATTCACCAGCCTGGCGCTCCACTGGTAGGCATAGCCGGCGAGCGGGATCCGGGTGCCAAGTTCCGCGACGACAAGCGCGATCATGAGGTTGCCCACGCCGACGATCGGCCAGGTCCAGATCGATGCCGGGCCCCAGTAAGACAGCCCGAAGGAATAGTTGAGGAAGATGCCGGTCGTGATCGAGATGATCGAGAAGGCGATGGCGAACATCGAGAAGAAGCGCAGCGACCTACGCAGCTCGGGCTTGTAGCCCGCCCTGGCGAGGATGGCTTCCTCGCTGTCGCGCGCCGCCACGGCTACACCGGCAGGCCTGGTCGAGTCGTCAGTGCTCATGTGTCCCTCCTTCTAGTCGTGCCTGGACGGCGGCAAAGGCCTCATCAGTCGCGGCGAGAGCCTTGGCCAGGTCTGCGTCGGTCATCGCCGCAGAGATAAACCAGTTGTGACGCGGATGCAAGTACAGCCCGGCCCGGATCGCGGCCGCAGCGAACGCGCTGCCGAGTTCGTGATTGCGGTCGTCGGCGAACGTGAGGTACGGCATCGCCGCCGGACCGGTGTAGTTGATGTGGAGCCCGCGCGCGTCCGCCTGCTCGATGATCCCGGCGCGCAGCGCGGTCCCGACCCCGTCCATCGTCTCGACGGCGCCCTCGTCGCGGATCGCGTTGATGGTTGCGATCGCCGCCGCCATCGCCGTAGCCGAGAACCAGAACGACCCCGTCACGAAGATGCTTCCTGCCGCGTCGCGGAATCGATCCGATCCCACCATCGCGGCCAGCGGATGACCGTTCGCGATCGCCTTGCTCCACGCCGACAGGTCCGGGAGCACTCCGATCGGCTCCCAGCTCGACCCGAGGTGCAGCCGGAACCCGCACCGCACGTCGTCGAGGATCAGCGCCGCGCCAGTGTCGTCGCACAGCTGCCGAAGGCCGCGAGCGAACGCGGGGTCGACAAGCTCCTGGTCGTACCCCGCGTCGTGCTTGAACGGGCTCACGACGACGCCAGCCAGCTCGGGGCCGGCTCCCGCCGCGGCGGCCGTCACCGACACCAGGTCGTTAAACGTGTAGTGCCCGAGGTTGGCGCGGTCGGCACTGGTGACGCCAGACAGCCGGGGCGTGCACCACGGCGCCGCGCCGTGGTAGGCGCCGGTTGCCACCAGGATCTTCGACCTGCCCGTGTGCGCCCTGGCGATCGTGCAGCAGGTCGTCGTCGCGTCCGTGCCGTTCTTGGCGAACATGGCCCAGTCGGCGTGCCGCACGGTCGCGACGAGCAGCTCGGCCAGCTCGACCATGACCTCGCCCGGCCCGTTCTGGCAGTCGGCCAGCTCGGCCTGCGCCCTGGCCGCGGTCTCGACGACCGGATGCTGGTGGCCGAGAACGATGGGTCCGTAGCTGCACATCAGGTCGACGTACTCGGTCCCGTCCACGTCCCAGATCCGCGCGCCCTTGCCGCTGCGCATGAACTGCGGGTACTCGAGCGGCAGCGGGCCAGCGGACTGATGCCCGTACATGCCGCCAGGAATGACGGCCGCGGCGCGGCGCCGCAGCACCCGATCCGTCTCGCGCGGCCGGTGATCGTTACCGGTCACGGGAATCAACTGCTCGGTCATGCCGACTGCTCCCCCTGCGCCCATCGTGGCCCTGGCTCCTGCTCGTGCTGTCCGCGCTGATTCGATCCGGGATGCGGCCGCGGCGTTCGCCGTCCGCAGGAACTCCGCGGCGTGCGCGAGGCTCTGCAGCCCGGCGTCTGACCCAAGCCCGGTCGCCACCAGGGAGCCGCACGCCGCGCCGAACCAGGCCGCGTCGACCGGGTCGCAGCCGAGCAGCAAGCCGGTCAGCATCCCGGCGTTGAACCCGTCACCGCAGCCGGTCGTGTCGACGACGGCCACGTCGATGACCGGGATGTGGGTAAGGCCGCCCCCTGTCCCGGTCACGAGGCAGCCGTCGGCCCCGAGCGTCACGGCGACGCCGCCGGTGCCGAGGGCGAGCACGTCTGCGATCGCGAGGTCGAGGTCGGCGCGCCCGGTCAGCGCGCGCAGCTGATCGGCGTTGGGCCAGAACCAGTCAGCACCCGAGAGCGCCCCGCTGATCCGGTCGAAGTCCCGGCGGCTGCCGGGGTGGAGCACATCCACGGCGACCAGAGCGCCAACGGCTTTGGCAGCGGCGACAACGGCCGCGAGGTCGGTCGCGGTCAGCCCGGCCAGCGCGTCCGGACCGCCGAGGAACACGGCATCGGAGTCGCACACGCGGCCCAGGTCAAGATCGCCCAGGGACAGTAGCCGCGTCGCGCCCGGCACGTGCCACGCCGGCCGATCCCCGTTGGGGCGGATCGGCAGGATCGTCGCTGACGTCTGCGCGTCCGCTTTGCGCACGAGCCCGCTGACGTCGACCTGATGCGCCGCAAGCGCGCCGAGGAGGATCTCGGCCAGCAAGTCGGTCCCGACAGCGCCAAACGTGGCCACGTCGTTCCCGAGCTTTGCCAGGTTGACCGCCGTGCCCGCGCCGGTGCCGGCCGCGGTCGCCCGGATCTCGGTGAGCCGAACGCTGCCCTGCCCGGCCGGTATTGCCTCGACCGGGCGGCCGAGCACGTCCACGATGTGCGGCCCGATCACCGCGACTCGCGGCGACCTCACCGCTGCCGCCGCTCGCCGTACCGGCGCCGCCGCGACTCGGCGGACACCTCATCGAGCTCGGCTTGCGTGAGGACGTGCGGCTCGCCGTAGCTGCGCGCCAGCCGGAACACCTTCGCGAGCCACTCAAGCAGCAGAGCGCGATCGTAAGCCTCGGTCAGCGTTCGTCCGTAGCAGATGGCGCCGTGGTTCTGCAGGATCGCGGCCGAGCGGCCAGCCAGCGCCTTGACGGCAGCCTCCGCCAGCGCCGCCGACCCGAACCTCGTGTACTCCGCCACCCGGACCGGCCCGCCCAGGGCCGCGATCGCGTAGTGCACCGCGGGCAGTTCATCGTTCGTCGCCGATAGCCCGATCACCTCCGCCGAGTGCGTGTGCACGACGGCACCGGCGTTCGTCGACGCATACACCGCCAGGTGCATCGGCAGCTCTGTGGACGGCGACTCGGGCGCGTCGACTTCGCCGCCGGCCGCCGTGACAACGCAGATGTCCGACGGGATCAGTTCGTCGTAGCGGACGCCGGACGGCGTGATGGCGACGAGATCGCCCACCCGCACGCTCATGTTGCCCGCTGCGCCGACGGCAAGCCCGTCGGCTATCAGGCGCCCGCAGTAGCTGGCTAGCTGGTCGCGGGCAGCTTGCAGCTCACCGTTAGCATGCATTACAACGGATGTTAGACGGACGTCCGACAAAAAAATAGCCATCAAATAGCGACCACTTCGAAACGGAGCGGAATGCCCAAGATCGTCGACTGGGATCAGCGGCGGGACGAGATTTTGTCCGCCACCGGGCGGGTGATCGCGCGCGACGGTATCGCTGGAGCGACAATCCGCGCGATCGCGAAGGAAGCCAACTGCTCTCGCGGCATACTCGGGCACTACTTCGACGACAAGGCCGACATCCTCAGCTCCGCACTCGTTCATTGCCACCGCCGCGTCGGCGCTCGGATGTCGCACGCATCGGCAGGTCAGACCGGCCTCGAAGCGCTGCGGACAGTCATGCTGGAAGCGCTACCGCTCGATGAACGCCGCGACCTCGAGGCGCAGATCGAGATCAGCTTCTGGGGTCGCGCGCTCGGCAACGCTGAGATGCGCGACCTGCAGCACTCGGAATTCGACCGGCTGAGCGCCCGGCTGCGCGGGCATCTCGAGGAGGCCGCACAGCAGGGCGAGCTCGGCCCCGCCTGCGACCCGGCTCTAGCCACGCACGAACTGCTCGTGCTCATCGACGGCCTGTCCGCCGAGCGCGTCCTGTACCCGAACCGGGTGACCCCGGAGGGTCAGATCCAGATGCTCGATCGACTGCTGCGCAGCTTCGGGCTGCCTGCGGCCGCGCCGGAGCCGGGCCTCGCCGCTGCCGCGGACGCAGGCTAGCTTTGCGCCGTGGCGAGCAGCGCAGAGCGGTCAATGTCGTTCGGCGGCATCGCCGGTGACTATGACCGGCTGCGATCTGGCCCGGCGCCCGCGGCCCTGGACCGGCTGCTGCCGGTGCGTCGCGACGTCGTCGTCGATCTCGGCGCCGGCACTGGCCTGCTGACACGCGCGCTCGCGGACCGGGCCGGGCACGTCATCGCCGTCGAGCCCGACGATCGGATGCGCGCCGTCCTGACCGCCCGCTCCTCCGGAGCCGAGGTCCTCGCCGGCCGCGGCGAGGCCATCCCGCTGCCGGACGCGAGCGCGGACGCCGTCCTCATCTCCAGCGCCTGGCACTGGATGGGTGCCGCGAGCGCGGCGCGCGAGGTCGCCAGGGTCCTGCGCGACGGCGGCCGGTTCGGCATCCTGTGGACGGGCCGCGACCCGGCTACACCGTGGCTGCGTCCAGACGATTGGTTCCGCAGTCCTGGCCCCGCCGTTCAGTCTGGGAACGGGGCCGACGGCGACAGTCTCCAGTACGAGGGTCGCCGGGTAGATCTCCCTGATCCCGCCGTGTTCGCGAATATCGAGTCGCAGACGTTTCGGTTTAGCCGGAACATGACGGTCCCCGATCTTATCGACTGGCTGATGACCTACAGCCGCGTCATTACGGCGACCGAGGATGTCAGGGCGGCCGGCCGGGCGGGCGCTGAGGCCGCCCTCGCCGGGCTATTCCGCCACGGGGAACTCGTCGAGGTTGATGCGCTCGCGGTGCTGGCGCGCCGATCGCGCATCTCGGTAACGACGCGGGCGCGCTGCATCACGCCTGCCGGTGTCCTGGTTCACGCGGTCACCGCGGCGGCTCGAGCTGATCGGCGGGACGAGCGGCCTGGGAATGATCGGCATCGGGGCGAGCCTCGCCTTGTCCGGCCGCGCGGATTAGCCGTCGCCAGCGGCCCCCTCTTCAGCCGGGCTCACGTCTGCAGCGGCAGCATCTGCGCGACGAACTCATCAACGAACCGCTCGAGGCCGCCGGGTAGTGGCGCGGTCGGCCGGACGACGAACTTGCTGAGCCCGGCCTCGACGTATTCGCCGATCATGCGCCTGGCGTCAGCCCAGGTAGCCAGCAACAGCGTGGCCGCCTCGACGCCGGGCCGACGCCGCTCCACGGCCTTGACGAGGTCTGGCGTCAGCGCACCGACCGCCAGGCTGATGCCGAAGTGCTCGGGGTCCACGCCTCGGCCGGCCGCCGCGGCAGCTTCCTGGATTTGCATGCGCGCCGCGCCTGCCTCGGCGGGCGTCAGGAAGCTGCCGAGCCAGCCGTCCCCGAACCTGCCCACGCGTCGCAGCCCTTCTGGTGCGCTACCGCCGAGCCAGATGTCCAGCGGCTTGACCGGCAGCGGGCCGACACTCGCGTTCTCCACGGTGAAGAACCGGCCGGAGAAGGACACATCCGGCTGCGTCACTAGGAGCCGTAGCAACTCCAGCGATTCGTCGAAGATCGCCGCGCGGCTACCGGCGATCGGGAACGCCGCCGCTTCGCCGCGGCGCGCCGGGCGCAGGCCGAAGACCGGCAGCACCCGGCCGGGCGCCAGCGCGGCGAGCGTCGTCAGCTGCTTGGCGACCAGCACCGGATGCCGGCCAGGCAGGACCGCGACGCCCGTGCCGACCTTCAGGTGCCTGCTACTGGCCAGCGCGTACGTCATCCCGGTGAACGGCTCCACCAGATCGCCGTATACAACCTCACTCAGCCAGAGCGAATCGACGCCGGCTTCCGCCAGCAATGGCACGCCGGCCGTAAGGCCCTGGGGAGTCGCGGCGGGGCCCAGGCTGACTCCAATTCGTACCTTCATGACCTCTATCCGATCACAACCAAGGGGCGGCTCCGCGCCCGATAGAGTTCCGGTCGTGGACGACCCGCGCATAACGGCCGAGACGGTCGCGGAGTTCGCGCGCGACGGGGTCGCGCGCGTCCGCGCCGCGCTTGACCCCAGCCAGCTAGCCGCGGCCACCCGCGCGATCGACGCCGTGCTCGCCAGCCCAGGCCCGCTCACGCAGGTGGCGAGCGGCGCCGACGATCCGGGCATGTTCACTGAGGACTTCTGCCGGTGGCAGCAGATCCCTGAGATCGAAGATCTCGCCCGCCATTCCCGGTTGCCCGCGGTCGCGGCGGCGCTGATGGCCACGCCGCAGGTGCGGTTCTACCACGACCACGTACTAGTGAAGGAGGGCCGGACGCGACAGCGCACGCCGTGGCATCAGGACCAGCCGTATTACAACGTCGATGGCCGCGGCGTCAGCGCGTGGATCCCGGTCGACCCCGTGCCTGCCGACGGGTGTGCCTGGAACTCATCGCTGGTTCCCACCTCGGTCCGTGGCTGCTGCCGCGCACGTTCCTCACCAATGAGGCCCGCTGGTTCCCGGCCGGCAGCCTGGCCGAGCTGCCGGACATCGAGGCCGACCGCGGCGCGTACGACATCCGGCGGTTTGACCTCGAGCCCGGCGACGCGATCTTCTTCGACTTCCTGACCATGCACGGCGCGCCCGGCTTCCCGTTTGACTCTCGCCGCCGCGTGCTCTCGCTCCGCTACCTGTCCGCCAACGCCCTGCACGCACCACGGCGATGGCGGACGTCGCCGCCGTTCAACGACCTGCACACTGAGTTGCCCGACGGAGCGGCCATGGATCACCCACTGTTCCCGGTTGTCTGGCCGACCTGACACCGACACCGCGTCATTGTGCGGGAAGCGGCTTCAGTCCGTCGGCCGTCAGCAGGTAGCTGAGCTGGTCTAGTTCGGGGTCGGCGATGAGCTGCGTCACAGACGCACCGGCAAACTCTGGCGTGAGCGCTGGACCGCGGGACGCGGTGAACTCGGCCACGGACATGCCCTCCCGGGCCGCGTAGGCAGCGACCGCGGCCGCACCCAGCTCGGTGGCTGGCGTGAGCTGCGGCAGCACGGCGACGAACCGGATGCCGAGGCCGCCGCGCTGCGACTCTGCCGCCGCATAGGACGCGATGAACCGGATCGTGCCCTTCGCGCCGGCGTAGCCGCCGCTCAGCGGCGATCCGAACAGCGCCGCGCCGCTGGACATCTCGACCACGACGCTGCCTGGCCGCAGTGGCCGCAGCAGGGCCTCACGGGTCCAGTGAAACGCCTGGCGGACGTCGACGTCCCAGACCCGGCTGAACGACTCCCACGTGTGCTGGTGCAGCGGCCGTGATAGCGGCGATACGCCGGCATTCAGGACTAGGATGTCGGGGTCGTGCTGATCAATGAGCCTGCCCGCGCTGACCGGGTCGGCAGCGTCAGCCGTCAGCGGAATGAACGAGCCGCCTAGCTTGTCACGAAGCTCCAGCAGCGGGGCTTCGTGGGTAGCGATTCCGACGACCGAGGCGCCGGCGTCCGCCAGCGCCATCGCGATGGCACGGCCGAATCCCCGGCTCGCCCCCGTTACTACTGCGGTCCGGCCGGCTAGCTGCTGCGCGTTCATCTGGAACTCCTTCACGTGATGGACTGGGAACTGGGCCCTTGGCCCTCGGCAGTTCTGATCCGCGCGGCTCGCCCAAGTCATCGGCCTGCCCGGCGATGATTCCGGCCGCTGGCGGGGATCTATCTCAGGTGCGGGCAGGTCAGCAGGCTGGAGGTGACATGTCAGCAGGCGGCAGTACGGCGGCGATCGGTGACGAGTTCACCCGGCTCGCCGACCCGTACCGGAACGAGCTCCTTGCGCACTGCTATCGCATGCTCGGGTCGGTACATGACGCCGAGGACCAGGTGCAAGAGACGCTCCTGCGGGCCTGGCGCGCCTACGGCGACTTCGAAGGCCGGTCCTCCATGCGGACCTGGCTGCACCGGATCGCCACGAATACATGCCTGCGCGCACTCGAGAACCGGTCCCGGCGTCCGCTGCCGTCCGGGCTGGGCGAGCCGGCCGATGATCCGGACGGCCCCGTTCCGGTCCCTCATCTGGACGTTCCGTGGCTGCAGCCGTTCCCGGATGCGCTTACGAGCGGCGGCGCCAACGATCCCGCGGCGGTGGTCACGACCCGCGCCAGCATGCGGCTCGCGCTGATCGCCGCGCTTCAGTACCTGCCGCCGCGGCAGCGCGCCGTGCTTATCCTGCGCGACGTGCTCGGCTGGCACGCGGCCGAAGCCGCTGCCTTGCTCGGCGTGTCGACGGCGGCGGCCAACAGCGCGCTCCAGCGCGCGCGAGCGCAGATCGCGAGCCTGGCGCCGGCCGAGGACGACATCGTCGAGCCCGCCGACCCGACGGTCAAAGACCTGGTCGGACGGTACGCCGCCGCGTTCGAGACCGCAGACGTGGACGGGCTCACGGAACTGCTCCGCGCGGACGCGGTGCTGGAAATGCCGCCGATGGCGGTGTGGTTCGCCGGGCGCGACCTGGTCAGCCGCTTCTTGCGGCGGCGAGTTCTCGTCCGGCCGGGCGAGTTTGCGCTGCGGCCGCTGCGGGCGAACGGGCAGCCGGCGTTCGCGGCGTACTCCCTCGACGCGGCGGGCGCGTACGAACCGCACGCGATCCAGGTGCTGACTGTTACCGCCGATGGCATCAGCCGGATCGTGTCGTTCAATGACAGGGGCCTGTTCCCGGCGTTCGGGTTGCCTCATCGCCCGGCCGACCGGCTCGCCACGCCCTAACGCCAGGGTCTATCCGCGCCTGCGCCGGCGTCGACGTCAGCCGACTTCGTCGCCGATCGGCGCGTCGGAAGCGAGTCCGCACGTACGCATCGCCTTGCGGTAGGCGACCGCGACCGCATCGAATTTCAGGTGCAGCTCGGCGGCCAGGTCGAAAGGCACCCGCTCCGGTCGCTGCGACTCGACGACCACCTGGTCCTGCCCAAAGATCGTGTCTTCGAAGTCCTTGATGACCTGGTCGCTCTGATCGAAGTTGTAGTTACGCCCGATGACCACGTAGCCAGCGCAGCGGTCGGCGGCGATCGGCTGGGAGGCGAAGAAGTAGACCATGCTGCGTTCGCCGCCCCAGCCGAGGCGGAGCGTAATCGTGTACGGCAGGTGCAGCTCGTACCGGCTGCGCCGTTCCGGCGGCCCGGCCTGCTCGTTAGCGAAGACCGGGAAGTCGCCGGTGTTCGGTGCCTCCGGGCGCACGACGGTGTAGTGCAGCACGTGGTCTTCCGTGCGCACCTCGTGCCGCGGCACTACTGGCCGGTCTGGGTCGCCGAGCAGGCCCGGGTGGACCCACGGGAAATGACCGAAGTCGGTGAAGTTCTCCACCTGCCGCGCGGCGTCGCACTGCCAGCGGTACGGCCCGGCGGTCACGAGGGCCCAGGAGCCGTCCTCGAGTTCCGGCACCTCCGGCAACGGCCAGCGCGGCTCGGCCAGTGCGACCCAGATCAGCCCGTACCGTTCCTGGACGCGAAATGCTGCAACGCGCGCCTTGGCCGGCACCCTGGTCGGGTCGTCGAGCTGCGGGATCGCCGTGCAGCGCCCGTCGGCGGCGTAGCGCCACGCGTGGTAGGGGCACACGATCTCGTCGCCGCGGACGCGGCCGAGGGACAGCGCCGTGCCGCGGTGAATACACACGTCCGACATCGCGTGCGGGCTCCCGTCCCGGCCGCGCCACACCACCAGCGGGTCGCCCAGCAGATCAGCGTGGGCCGGCCGATCTGTGACGTCGGACGAGAACGCGACCGGGTGCCAGCAGGCACGCTGCGCCTGCAGGTCAGCGAAGACGCCCGGCGCCGTCATCTGCTTGAACTTCCGCAGCCGGCAAACATGGCGCAATCCTGCCGCACGCACGGGGCCGCCACCAGCGCGCTGGCTTGGGAATACGCGCCCGCTGGCGGCTGTTCGCGCGGTCGTGACAACTGAGCAGAAGACTATAGACGGGGCCGCGGAGGTCGTGCAGTTCTGGTTCGACCCAGTGTGCCCGTGGGCATGGATCACGTCCCGGTGGATGCTCGAGGTAGAGAAGGTCAGGCCGGTCCGAACGGACTGGCGCGTGATGTCGCTCGCCTACCTCAATCTCACCCAGCACGAAGGCAAAGGGCTCGGTGAGGACTACCTGGAGCGGATGGCCAAGGCGTGGGGACCGATCCGGGTCGTCGCAGCCGCCGCGGAAGACCGCGGTCCCGAGGTGCTCCTGCCGCTTTATACGGCCATCGGCACGCGCCTTCACGTGCAGGAACGGCGGGCTGACCCGCAGGTGCTGCCTGAATCGCTCGCCGAGGTCGGCCTGCCGGAGTCTCTCGTCAGCGCGGCTGACAGCTCCGAGTTCGACGAGGCGATCAAGGCGTCCCACAATGAGGCCTTCGATGAGGTGGGGCTCGACGTGGGCACGCCGGTGATCCGGTTGCGGGGCCGCGCGATCTTCGGCCCGGTGGTCACGCCCGCGCCGAAGGGCGAGGCAGCCGGGCGGCTTTTTGACGGGCTGGCGCTAGTCGCCGAGACCGACGGGTTCTTCGAGCTGAAGCGCACCCGCGATCGTCAGCCGACCTTCGAGTAGCTCGTCGCGGGGCCCGGCTGGCGGAACGATCACTCGCGCGGATAGCGGCGGGCGGCCCAGCTGGCTCCGAGTATCCGGTACAGCCCGGCGCGGTGGTAGTAGACGTTCGTGACGGCCTGGATCAGGACGAACGTGATTGGCCACAAGGCGCTGCCGAGGGCTGGTACGACGCTCACCGGTAGCAGGTACGCCATTACGATCCGGATGACGGCGTCGAGGAGCAACCCCGTTCCGAAGACGATCGTCGAGAACCGCCAGATGCGGCGGAACTGCGCGCTGGTCTGCCACAGCGGGTCCCAGGCCCGCGTACCGAACCACTTGCGCCCTTCCATCAGCGGCCGCGCGAACAGGTAAGCCGCCGGACGCCGAGCGCGCAAAGTGGCGAAGAACCACAATCCCCAGAGCCCGGTGATGAGACCATCCCTGGCAAGCAGGAATCGCGGGTCGCGCGCCACCACCGAGAGAATGACCGTGAGCACGATCGTGGCGAGGACGACCAGCGAGATGGCATCGACCCGGCGCCTGACCACCAGGCTGTAGACGGTCGAGACCGACGGCAAGATTGCTGCCAGGGACAGTGCCGTGAGGTTGGATAGGCCGGCGACGTGCAGGACGTAATACAGGGCTGTTGGCAGCGCGATGCTGATCGCCAGCCTGGCGAGCTGGCGGCCGATGCTGGCCGGCGCCGTCGCCTGGCTGGTGCCGGTGGCCGTGCTTGCGGCGAGATCCCGGGCGGCGTTGGGTTCGGTCGCGGGCGCGGCTGGCGATGCGGACGTATCCGTGCTCATGGCTCGTTCACTTTCGTGGCCAGGTGGAACGTCATGGCCACCTCAGCGCCGTAAGCCGCGACGTCGGTGTCCGGCTCGGCGGCCAGCAGGAACGGTAGCCCGTCGACCGCTCTCTGTACGAGAGTCGCCATGACCTTGGGGTCGAAGCTGCGGAACTCGCCTGCGGCCTGACCCGCCCGCAGGATCTGCTCGATCGGTGAGATCACCGCCTGATCCGTCTCCGGCCCGTAGTCGAAGGCGCCGTTGAGGAAGATCTCCAGCAGCGCCTTCATCTCCTCGTGGTGCGCGCCGATGAACTCGACGTTCCCCTCGATGTACGTCCGGAGGGCGGAGGCCGGACTCGACGCGTCGGCCAGCCGGTGCGCCATCTGCGATCCGATCGCGGTGAGCACATGCTCCACGATCTGCTGGATCAGCTCGTCGCGACTGCGGAAGTAGTAGGAGATCAGACCGGTGCTCGACAGTCCTGCCCGCTTGGCGATCTGGGCATAGGACGCGTTGCGGTAGCCGACGTCCGCGATCGTCTCGATCGCCGCCTCGATGATCTGCGCGCGCCGCGCCGTCTCGGTGAACGTCCGGCGCGCGCTGGTGTCCGCCATGGTGTCGGCTAGCGGTCGCCGGTCGCGCGTACTTGCTCGCATGAGCAAATCTTAGCGCAGGTGAGCAAGGACCGCCAATTCGGGCGGCTGGTTGGCTGGCTGCCCCCCGACGTCATTCACGGCACTCCCCGCCACTTGACGGCACTCCCCGCCACTTGACGGCGCTCCCCGTCGCTCACGGCGGACCCCCGTGTCCACGCTCTGTCACTACGGCGCCCCGGTCATTTCATGGCAGCGGTGCGGATAAAACGGGTGATATAGCTCGACGGACTGCACCTCGGCCGTGAAATTTCGCCGAGATCGCGTTCGATCGGGTCCGAATGGGCGGGCACGGGCGCGGTCCCGCACGTGTCGACCACGCGGGGCGGTGCGGGACCGCAGAATCCGCTGCTCTGAATGCCGCCGTGCCAGCTCGGGACCTTGTCGAGGAAGCCGAGCACCGAAACGATCTTGTTCTGGTCGTCTGTCACCGCTATGTCAAAGCCAAGGACCAGCGGTTTCGCACCGGCGGGGCCGAGACCCCAGGTGAACCGCGCCTGGCGGTGGTGCGCAGCGACCGGTCCGGCCAGCGTGAGGACGAAGCCGGGGAACTGCTTGTGCAGCACGCCGATCGTGGCGTCGAGCGCGTCTCGGCCGTCTGAGGTCATGCCGATGCGATGACCTGTGAGGTAATGGCCACGCCTGCACGCCGGCCGCTAATGTCGCTGGCATGACCACGATCACGAGCCGGGTTAATGCCGCCCGGCCTGTTGGCGAGCTCCTGCGCGAGTGGCGCGAGCGGTGCCGGCTGAGTCAGCTCGACCTGTCGATCGCGCCGACATCTCCAGCCGCCATCTGAGCTCCGTCGAGACGGGCAGGTCGCGCCCGACGCCAACCATGATCCACCGGCTCACTGCGCAGCTCGAAGTGCCGCTGCGCGAGCGCAACGCGCTGCTGCTGGCCGGAGGGTACGCGCCCGGCCTACCCGCAGCACGGGCTCGACGAGCCCGCGCTCGACGAGGTCCGCGCCGCGCTGCGCCAGGTCCTCGGTGGCTATGAGCCGTACCCGGCCGTAGTGGTCAATCGCCGGTGGGAGTCTGCGCTGGCCACTCGGCATCGCCGGGCACGACCAGCCGCAGCCCGCTCTCTTGCCAAGCGGCCAGCCGGGCCGTTATTCAGCCTGACCGGCCCCCATCGCTAGGTGGGAAAGTGTGCCGTAGGCGCCCGGCGTAGCCAAAGGCAACGCCACGCTCGCCGATCGGCAGTCCGCGCTTGCATCCGATGCCATGCCTGGCACTCCGTCGGCGGAGCGCCTCCCTTCACTTCCCCGCCGCTGCTGGAGCGCCGCAGGCGTAGCTGTCCAGCCCGGTGCGGATGAGTCGTGCCGCTGTGTCGACGTCGGACATGACAGCGTCGCGGATCGCGCCGGGTGTCCGGGCAGCGTGCAGGTTTTTCCGCAGGGCGGTGAAGTGGACGCCCCACAGCCCGAGCAAGGCGGTCGCCGCTATCTGCGGCTCGGGGTCATCGGCGGCCTGGCCGGCGCGGGCGGCGAGGAGGCCGGCGGCGATCATCGTCACCGCCCCGAGGCTTTCGTGGTTGTAGGCGCGGAGGGCGGGGGTAGCGGCAATGAGCTCGCCGAAGCGGCGCACCGACTCAATCGCGGCGGCGGTGTCGGACTGCGAATCGAGCCAGGAGGTGAGCGCGAGGAGTTCGCCCGCGAGGATATTCCGGGCTGCGTCAATAGGATGCAGGCTGAGGTCGGACAAGCCTGCTCGGAGCGCCTGCTGGGTGGTCTCCCAGCGGTCGAGGACCAGGGATTCCTTCGTCGGGAAGTAGTTATAAACGGTCTTCTCGGACACGTCACACGCCGCCGCGATCTCGATGACCCGCACCGCGTCGTAACCGCGAGTGAGGAACATCTGCGTGGCGGTATCGCTGAGGCGCTGGCGCAGCTGTGCCTTCTTGCGCTCGCGCAAACCCGCGGCATAGCTTCCGGCCGCGCGAGGCCGGACCGCCATCCAGTCCACCGTCTGCTGAGCCATCACGCCGCCAGGATAATTCAGTGACTATAGAAGTCGGGCCGTAACGGGCTGGCTCACGACGGGCGTGTCAGGCTCGCCGATCGCTGCCGCGCGTGCCAGCAGTTACCGCTGCTGAGAGAGGCTTGCCCCAGGCCGGACATGGCCAGAGTCGTCGATGGCATCGAGGACCGCGGGTAGCCCTGTCCGCAGCATCCGGCGCCTGATGGGGCCGAGGACGAACTTGGACATGATGATTCCGTCAATGCCCTGGAACCCGGTGTGATCGTAGGTCAGCCGAGACCCTGCGGGAGTGGGTTCGATACGCCAGGTCACGACGGACGGCTTGCCCTCGTCGCCCTTCCATGTGTGGCGGAGCATCATCGGCGGCTCGACCGCCAGCACCTCGCAGTCGACGATGCCCTTCCATCCGGGGACCGGTTTGCCGACGAACCTGAAGTGATTGCCGACCTCGGCGCTGAAGCCCTCCGGCCGGCCGCCGCGGCCGGTCGAGGTCCAGAGCGGGACGAGTTCCGGATCGGTGAGTGCATGCCACAGCTTCTGGACTGAGTGGGAATATACCTCGGTGATGTGGAACTCGGACATAGCTGCCTCCTGCGTGGGCTATTTATATAGCTCCTATAAATCTATAGTAGCAGTAAGTAGCTCGACCGCCAACAACAACGTCCCCGGGGCGGCGCTGAACTTCGGCTCGAACCCGCCTGTGGCCTTTAAGTTCCGAAGGCACCAGCTGCGTGGCGGACGGTCACCAACTCGTGCAGACGGCCCGCCATAGCTGACTGTCTCAATGGGCACTAGGTAACGGCCGTCCTTGGGGAAGCGCAGTGGCGAACTCGGTGCCGCCGAGAGCCCATCATCGAGGATGCGCCCGTCATCGGAGCTGCGCCGGTGCATCGGGGAGGCGGCGGGAAGCCCTGCACCTGAATGTCCCGCCCGACCCGACCGGGGCAGGGCAACCGCGCCACGCCCCGCTTATCCTCGGCGGCGGATTCGCGTGATACGAGAATCGGCTGGCCAGCTGACGCTCGGCCGCCTCAGTCAGCTGCGGATGATCACGCTGCAGTGGCGCAGCTCGGCCGGCCCGTGCGGCAAGTTCAGGCACGCAGCCGGGTCGGCGTGATGATGAGCGCCGCCGAGAAGAGCGTGGCGAACTGCTCGGGGGCGCCGAACAACGCCGCGATGCGCTCGGTGTACTTGGCCAGGTAGGCGGCGTGCTCGTGCGCGGGCGGCTGATCGTAGGCCCGCTCAGCGTTGCCTTCCAGGCGCACAACGTTGCGGCCAATATCTGTCACGTCCAGCGCCAAGCTGACCTTCGGGTTGGCCGCGATGTTGCGCAACTTCTCCTTCTCCGGCCTGCTGTAGAGCAGGATCGTCTCGTCGTCGCGCAGCAGAAACCATACGGGGACTGTGACTGGCTGGCCGTCAGGTCGCACGGTGGTCAGCCAGGCGATGAGGTTGCTGTGCAGCCTGCCCTCGACCCGCGCCCGGTCGGCCGCTGGCAGACGAGAGGTGAGCTTCATGGCGAGTTTCCGATCTATCCGTGATCTTCGCGGCGATCATCGGCGCCGCCAGACCGCCAGCCACGCCGAGAGCCTAGAACGTCCTCATCTAATGGCTGCCGCCACCTCTCGCGCGCGAGGCTTCGGTAGAGACTAACGCGCTTGCCGTTGACTACATCAGGTAGCGCGACGTCTACAAACCATGACGAGCGGTCGGCGACTTGAGACGTCATATCGTCAGTGGGTGCGAGCTGCGGCAGCCGGCGACGCGGCCTGCGGGTGCTGCTGCGCCTCATCGGGGGTGATGATCTGGCCGGTCGAGTTGTCTGTGACGCATGCTGTCTCGAAGAACTTGATCTGCGGATCCATACCGTAGCGCTCACGTATGCCGTGCAGCCACGGCCCGGCGTAGAAGGCCTCGGCCGCCGCCCGGGTCCGCCACAGATAGACTCCTCCGGCCCAGCCGTCATCGGAGTAGATGAACTGCTTTCGGATCAGCGCCCATCCACGGCGCGGACGCGGGGTGCGATGTTACGGAAATGCGCGGCGCAGGCGGCCGTATCAATGTGCGCGGGCAGCTTGTACTGGACTATCGCGGTAATCATCACTAGGCCTCCCTCGCAACGGCACTGATCGCGATCTCGCTGACTGTCGCCGGGCCGTCAGACGAGGTTCGCACGGAACCTGCGGCTGCCAGCGCGTCAGCTCCGACCATGACGTCCGGGCGTCAGCTATCCGTCCAGGTTCGCACAATCGTGCCGCCGTGGATAACTGGACCGGCAGCCGGGCCGGGTCTACCTCCCTGACGTTCCCCGAAACCCTCGCGGGACGACCGGACTCTGGCCCTTCGCCAGGTCGGCCAGCTACCTGCCACCACCGGAGACCCGAGCCGGGACCGCAGATCGATTCATTGAAGCTCCTGCCGCTGTCAGCGGCCTTTAGGCTGGAAATGCCGACCGTGAACAGCGCACAGTGCGGCAGGTTAAATAACTTTCACGTTCTGCCGCAGGTCGGTGGCAGAAGCGCTTCGCCGACGCCCTGGCGCCACAGCTGGGGCGGACACCGTAACTTATCTGCGCGACCGTCTCGCTGCTTTCAGCCACCGGTTGGACTGTCCGGCGGGCCAGATCCACTGGACACCTCGGGCGCCGGCGCTACCTTGCTCAGCCAGCAGATGAGGCGCACTGGGTGCAGCCGTTCGTGGCGACCCTGCTCGTGCTCCCACCCGAAGTACGCCGCGCCAAAGACAAGCACCAGGTCTAGCCCTCGCCAAGGGAAGTCCCGGATCTCAAGGCATCCGGCGAAGCATCACGGCTCACCCCGCCGGCGGGTCAGCCGTCACGCTGCCGTCGGTCGCCTTCGCCGGCACCCAGTACCAGAACCGGGTCAACCCCGACAACTACCCGGCCCTGTACCGGTACCGCATCACCGGCATCACATCCGAGACCGGCTCGGTCACCGGCGTCAACTACCAGCTGACCAGTTCCTGCAGCCCCGCCTCGTACCCGTCACCGTCGTCCAACACCTCCTCGTGCTTCCCTGTCTACTGGGGGCAGTTCCCCCCGCCGGGCCAGCCCGACCGGTTCAACAAGTACGCCGTCGCGTCGGTGTCGGTGTCGGACCCCACCGGGGGTTCGCCGGGAACCTACACCTCCTACGCCTACGGCGGCGCCGCGTGGCACTACGACGACAACGAGGTCGTGCAGTCGCAGTACCGCACCTACGGGCAGTGGCGCGGCTACCAGAACGTCACCACCTACGCCGGCACCGGCGCGGACGCCAAGACCAAGACTCAGACGTCCTACTACCAGGGCATGTCGAACGACAACAACTCCACCGACGTCACCGTCACCGACTCCCAGGGCCAGCATCACGAGGACGCCAACCCGCTCGCCGGCCGGGTACTCGAGACCACGGCCTACACCTACTCAGGCGGCCCGGTTGACCACTCGAGCATCTTCTCCTACTGGGTGTCAGCCCCCGTGTCCAGCCGGACCGCCAACTTCACCGGCCAGGTCGAGGACTGGACCCGGCAGGCCCTCACCGA
>DATIOU010000224.1:0-43740 GCA_035472835.1 Streptosporangiaceae bacterium
GCCCGGGTGTGCCTGATCACGACGAAGATCGTCAGCAGAACCGCGGAGGCCGGCCCCCACACGCCCCAGCGCGCGGCGAGGAACGCGCCGACCGACGTCCCGTTAAGCCGCCCCAAGAGAAATCGCAGTGCCGGATTCCCACCGGCTGTCGCTGCTACTGCAACGCGGCTGGTGACAGTGGGGTACAGCACCATGAGATCGCGGGCGGTGATGGCAAGCACCGCAGCGATGCCAAGGACGCACGCGGGCAGCGCGAAAGCGTCCCGGCGGAAGGCGAGCTTAGTGAGCTGTCCAGTGCCAGTGAGACCGGCCATCGCCGGCTCCAGCCCGCGGACGGACCCGACGCGCTTCACACCAACGTTATATCGCGCCGCGAGCACGACTCGCCGGCGCCAGAGCACGTCCTATCCGGTTGGCTTGCCCGCGCGGTCCGTGCACTCGCTTAGCTAGTGGTGCGAGACTCGAGCTGACCGGTTCGCCGACCGGATCGACGCGAACGTTGTAGCCGCCAGCACCAGCGTGCCAGCGGCGGTCGCAAGCGAGGCCCAGGTCGAGAGGTCCCGTCATGCTGCCGCAGCTTAGCGAGCCGGCGCGAGATGCTGGAGCGATGGATCATCCGGCGCATCCGTGGCCGGCCGCCGTCGCGCGGCACATCGCCGGCGATCTCGCCGAGGTGGCCGGCGGTCGGCTGGTCGCCGTCTACCTGCACGGCTCGGCCGTATTGGGCGGCTGGGTCCCAGGCCGGTCCGACGTCGACGTGCTCGTGGTCGTGTCAGACGAGATAGGCGATGCGACTCTGGACTCGATGGCGCACGCTATTGTCAGCGCTCGGCCAGAGCGCCCGCCGGAGGACCGCCACGCGCCGAAGCTGGAGAGCAGCATCGTCGCGGTCGCTGCCGCACGCAGACCAGCGCCACCTTGGCCATTCTTCAGGCACGTCGTAACGGACCCAGCCGAGCCCGCCCGGATCGTGCGGCCCGAAGGGGTAGGTCAAGGGGACCGTGACCTGCTCATGCACTACGCCGTATGCCGCACGGCCGGATATCCTGCGTTCGGCCCGCCGGCGCGCGAGGTCGTCGGCCCCATTGCGCGTACCGACGTCCTCAGCTACCTCGCTGACGAGCTGAGCTGGGGCCTGGCGAACGCACCGGAGCGGTACGCAGTGCTCAACGCGTGCCGGGCCGCGCTGTACCTGACCGACGGAATCATCGTGTCGAAGATCGGCGGCGGCGAAGCGGCGCTGGTGCGCCGCACGGGACCGGCCGACGTCGTCACCCGAGCGCTAGCTCAGCAACGCCGGACCCAGCCAGACCAGCCGCCGGCCGATGACGCCATCGCGTTTGTCGAGGCGACGATCGCGATGCTGCGGGCGGGAACGTGAACCGGCCGTGGTAGAACCGGAACATGAACGCAACGGACATCCCGGACCTGGCCGACGTTCTCGCCGCACGCGAGCGCATTGCACCGTACCTGCGCCCGACGCCGTTGTACCGGTACCCCGCACTGGACGCGCTGACGGGCTCGCGCCTGCGGGTGAAACACGAGAACCACCTGCCGATCGGTGCGTTCAAGGTCCGTGGCGGCGTCAACCTGATCAGCCAGCTCGGTCCTACAGAGCGAGAATGCGGCGTCGTCTCCGCATCGACCGGGAACCACGGCCAGTCGATCGCGTACGCAGCCAGCCTGTTCGGCGTGCGGGCCATCATCTTCGTGCCCGAGAACGCGAACCCAGTCAAGGTCGAGTCGATGCGCGCGCTCGGCGCCGAGATCGTGTTCCACGGCCGGGACTTCGACGACGCGCGCGAGCAGTGCGAGAAGCAGGCGGCGGAGCATGGCTACCGCTACATCCACTCCGGGAACGAGCCTCATCTCATCGCGGGCGTTGGCACGTACACGCTGGAGATCGTGGCCGAGCGGCCCGACACAGACGTCATCGTGGTGCCGATCGGAGGCGGCAGCGGCGCGGCCGGCGCGTGCGTTGTCGCGAAGGCTGTTCGCCCGTCGATCGAGGTGATCGGCGTGCAATCCGCAGCAGCGCCCGCCGCCTACATGTCCTGGCGAGCCGGCGCGCCGGTGGAGGACACCAACAGCACATTCGCCGAGGGCTTGGCGACGAGGACGGCGTTCGAGCTGCCCCAGCGGATCCTGCGGGACATGCTCGACGACTTCGTGCTCGTGCCCGACGCCGACTTGGCGCACGCTACCCGCCTCATGATCGAGAAGACGCGCAATCTCGTCGAGCCCGCCGGCGCCGCCGCACTCGCGGCCGTACTGGCCGATGCGGCCAGGTTCGCCGACCGGAACGTCGCAATCATCTGCAGTGGCGGTAACATCAGCCCGGCCCAGCTCACCGCCCTCTGGCCAGTCTCGTAAGGCGTCAGACTCGCACGCCGGCGCGGTCGGCCGCGGTCTTAGGCTCGTGCCGGACGTCGCCCGGCTGTCCCATCACGCGCCGCCAGCAGGCGAACTCCAGCACGATCCCGTCCGGGTCCTGGAAGTAGAACGAGCGAACAAACACACCTGGATGCAGCTCGCGGGCTACGCCAAGTTCACTGTCGTCGTGATCGAGGATCGGGCTGACGCGCACGCCCTTGGCCTTCAGCTTGGCCCGGTACTCCAGGAACCGCTCCGCTGGCACGTTGAAGGCGACGTGGTTCATCGAGCCGACCGCACTAGTCCATTCGCCAAGACCCGGCAGTGTGACTGGCGCGGAGACCCCAGGCACTGGGTCCGGTGCATCGGGGAACCAGAAGAACGCGAGCGCGTTGCCGCCCCCCATATCGAAGAAGAAGTGCTGCCCGGACCCTGCTGGGAGGTCGATCGTCTTGATAAGACGCATGCCGAGCACCTGCGTGTAGAAGTCAACGGTGCGCTTCATGTCCGAGCAGACCAGAGCGAGGTGATTCACACCGCCAAGGTCGAACTCCTCGTTCCGCCAATCCATGGCGCCCTCCTCGAAGTCTGGCTTGACGCGCACAAGTAAATCTAGAGTCAGGTTCACCGCTAAGCCAGCAGCCACCCTAGGAGCAGTCGTAGCGTGCGCGAGGTTGTCAGGGAGTTCATCGGCCTACCGTCACCGATCGTCGGCCGGGCAGGCGCCGGCGGCCACCCGTGCCAAGGCGTTTACCACCATCCAGCGGGCGGACGGCCGACGATGGCGTTCATCGCCACGCATTACAACGTCGACTTCGCTGAGCACTACCTAGCGAGCTACATGGCCGAACGCGGCTTCGGCTTCCTCGGCTGGAACACCCGGTTCCGCGGCAGCGAGGCGCACTTCCTGCTCGATCACGCCCTCGCTGAGATCGGCGTCGGCGTTCGGTGGCTGCGCGAGCGGGCGCGAGCCGACCGCATCGTGCTGCTCGGCAATTCCGGCGGCGGCTCGCTCATGGCCGCCTACCAGTCGCAGGCAATCGAGCCGAACGTAGCGCCAGTCATCGGCATGCGGCCCGTACCAGCAATCAACAGCTTGCAGCCGGGCGACCTGTTCGTCGCGCTTGCCGCCCACTCGGGCAGGCCCGAGGTGATGACGAACTGGCTCGATCCGTCCGTCACCGACGAAGGCGATCCGCTCTCGGTCGACCCAACACTCGACCCATTCAACCCCGGCAACGGCCCGCCGTACTCGGGCGGGTTCCAGAGCCGATACCGGGCGGCGCAGCGAGCCAGGAACGAACGCATCACCGACTGGGCGATCGAGCGACTGGACGCGCTCACGGGCACTCGCGCCAGGGACCGGCTGTTCACTGTCCCGCGGAGCTGGGCCGACCTGCGCATGATCGACCCCGCGATCGAGCCGTCCGAACGCCGGCCGAACTGGTGTTACCTAGGCGACCCGCGCAAGGCCAATTACGGCGTCTTCGGCGTCGGCACGGTAAGCACCCTGCGGAGCTGGCTGTCCATGTGGAGCCTGCGAACGTCGCAGTGCATCGCCGCGCCGCACCTAGCCCGGATCATGCTGCCATCGCTGGTCATCCACGCCACTGCCGACGCCTGCGTCTACGACAGCGACGCCCGGGCGCTGTACGACGCGCTCGCCGCGCCGGACAAGCGGATCGAGTTCATCAATGCCGACCATTACCTGCAAGAACCGGCCGGCGCCCGCGCACAGGCCGCGGACTTGATCGCAGAGTGGGTGACTAGCCACTGACGGCGGTCGGGCCCGAAGCAGCATTGTTGGGGCTCTGCTGTACGAGAGCTACAGCAGAGCCCCACCAAGGTAGTACTGGTTGGGCTACCAGTAGTGTCTGCGCTGCGCCAGCCGGCAAAGGCGCGGCAGAGCCGCCGAGCGGATCCCGGCTTAACTCAGCGCCTCTCCTGCGCAGCCTGCTGCAGGACGCCGATCACGGCATCGAGACGATCGACGACGAAGAACTCCACCGTTCCGTCGACCTGCCTGGGCGGCAGCCGCTGTGCTGCCATTCGGCAGGCTAAGTCGGTGCCCCGCCGACTCGAAGAGCTTCAATGAGGCGCGATGGCGGTGGCTTCGTATCAGGTGAAGCCGACGTTCAGGATGAAGTGACCGAGTCTCAGGTTGAGCACTCCGCCGCCGGCCCAGTGCACGATGAATGCCAGCAGAATGATGGCCAGAATGACGGCCACCACCCAGATGAAGAACAACACGATGCCAGGGATGGCATAGCCCGCTACTGCTCTGGTTCTCGCCACAACCGCCAGCTACCCAAGTCCACTCGACTTATTCGGCGCCAAAACCCAATGCCACTCCGCCGAATTGCCCCGGCCAATGGGCCGAACTTGCCGCGGTCGTTCGCGCAGCGATCGAGATCAGCGACACCACGTACTCACGATCGGCGCAGCCTTTGACGCCGACTGTCGCAGTGCGGAGGAAGATTAGTTGCCTAGCGGCGAGATGATCCGCCCAGGATTGAGGAGATGCCTGTGTCGTTGAGCATGAGCCGAGCGGAGCGGGAAGCGTTCCTCGCCGACGTTCACGTCGGGGTCCTCACCGTGGTGGCAGAAGAAGGCCTGGGCCCGCTTGCCACGCCCGTATGGTACAGCTACAGCCCAGGCGGCCTGGTGAGTGTGAACACCGCAGGGACCAGCCGGAAGGCCAGGGCCATCGCTGCGGCCGGGCGCTTCAGCATATGCGCCCAGGATGAGGCGCTGCCGTACAGGTACGTGACTGTGGAAGGTCCTGCTGTTATCGAGTCAGCCGACCTGACCGAGCGCGCCGCTATCGCTCGCCGCTACCTTGGCACCGAGGGCGGCGATGCCTTCATCGCAGCTAACCCCGACGCCGACGACATCATGATCCGGATGACCCCCGAGCACTGGCAGTCCGCCGACTTCGGCAAGGAACCCTGATCATGATCAGCGTGTCGCTGGCACCACCCAGCTGTACCTGCCGCCCTCGCTAGCTGACCGCGGGATAAGGTCCGGATGTGACCTCACCTGGAACCGAACACCTTGACGGCCGCCACCGGGATACTTTGCGCCAGATATTCGAGCACCCGACCAGCCACAACATCGAGTGGCGGGCAGTGATATCGCTCCTTGAGGCTGTCGGCACGGTCACCGTGCGTCATGACGGCAAGGTGGCCGCCAAGATCGGCTCCGAGCTGGAGTTCCTCGCGCCGCCTGCCGGCAAGGACGTTGATGATCAGATGGTCGTGGACCTGCGCCGGATGCTGAGCGGCGCTGGCTATCGTCCGACGTGATGCGCAATGGCGGCGCGCCAAGGACATCCTGCGGGCTAGGGAGCAGCCGGCACTGCCGCTGACTGATCCAGGCGTCCAGCGTGACCTCCTCAACCTGCTCGCCGGCGAGAAACGGAGGGAGTCAGCATGAGCCTGGCCGGCAGCGCGGTCATCGTCACAGGGTCGTCCAGCGGCATTGGTGAGGCCATCGTCCGCCGTCTTTCTGGTCTGGGCGCGGGGATTGTGGTCAACTCGGCATCGTCCGCGGAAGCGGGCCGGCGTATCGCGGCCGAACTCGGCGATGCGGTCTACGTCCAAGGCGACATCGGCGACCCGGCGACGGCCGCCGCGCTGGTCGCAGCCGCAGAGGAGCGGTGGGGACGCCTCGATGGCCTGGTCAACAATGCCGCGGTGACTGTACCAGTGTCACTGCACGATTTCAGTGCCGTCACGGTCGACCACTGGGAGCACGTACTGCGCACCAATGTCATCGGGACGTTTTTGGTCAGCCAGGCCGCGCTCCCGCTGTTGCGCCGAGCCGATGACGGCTGGATTGTCAACATCACCTCGATGGCCGGCATCCGGCAGACCGGCAGCTCGCTGCCGTACGCCGTTTCCAAGGCAGCTGTGAATCACCTTTCGGAGATCATGGCTAAGTACGCCGACGGAGTGCGCGTCAACGCCGTCGCGCCTGGCCTCGTCGCGACACCCTGGACGGAGGACTGGCACGACCGCAAGGCCGGCGTGGAGCTCGCCGCGCCGCTGCGCCGCGTGGCCACGCCTGAGGACATCGCCGACGCGTGCCTCGCGCTCATCACGACCCGCTACGCCACTGGCGCCACACTCGTAGTCGACGGCGGCCTCGGTCTAGTGATCTGACTGCTGGCCGCGATTACGGTCGCGGCCGCTCTTTGACCCCGGCCGCCAGCAGCTCCACCACTTCCGCGATACGGGCGGCCCGCACCTCGGGCCGACGGGTTGTCGCGTCGATCCAGCGCAGATACGCCTTGCGGTAAAACTGAGCCAGTGTGTCGAAGAACGCCGCGGCTGCGGGGTTGGCCGCCAGGGCCCCGGCCACGTCGTCGGCTAGATCGCCGCGCTGCGGGCCTTCCGGCTCCAGTTCAACAACCACTTCGTCGCCGATGTCGACCCCGGTCTCCTGCATCCACACCGGGTTCATGGTGAATACCCACTGGCTGCCGTCTGGTGTGATCCGCCCGCGTAGTCGCCTCCCGCAGCCGGTACCGGCTACCGGATCGATCGTCCCGCCCACGAGATGGTAGGCCTTGGGACCCCATGTCTCATCGGGATCAAACGGGATCGCTATCACCGCCCGGCCACCAGAATCCGAGGTGACGTGAGCATCGAACCGCTGAGCCCGCATGGTTCTTATGGTGGCACTCCCAGGTCCGCTCCCGCGCGGAGGCGGCTCGACGCCATGAGCCATGCGCGGCGACAGAGGACCACGGTTTCGCCTAGGTCTGTGCGAAGCTGAAATTGGCGGCGGCGGTTATCCGGACGACCAGCGGACGTTCTTCTCACCGCGCGACGACGTCCACGGGCTTCTTGCCGCCCTGCTGAACAGCGCACAGCATTCGATCGTCGTGAACATGTATGGCTACGACGACGACGAGCTCAACAAGATCATTCAGGCGAAACTCACCGACGCGAACGTGTACGTGCAGATGAGCCTGGACCGCATTCAGGCTGCCGGCGCGCACGAGAAGCAGATCCTGTTTATGCTCAAGCAGATGGTGGGCACCAAGCTGGACGTGACCCAACTGCTAGCGCCGAAGACTGGCGGTGCCCTACCAGCAATGCCGCCCGGGCCGCCCAGCACGCAATAGCGGCCGCGCTAGGCGTGGACTGGCGGACGCTGGTCGGCCCACGGTGCCGCGTGCTCAAGCTGTGAAGCGACCCTGATCAGCAGATCCTCCCGGCCGAAAGCCGCTACGAGCTGCACGCCTACGGGCAGACCATCCGGCGTCCAGTGCAGCGGCAAGCTGATAGCCGGCTGCCCAGTCATGTTGAACTGCGCTGTGTACGGAATGAAGCTGACGACCCGCGCACCTTCGGTTTCTTCGCCCGCGGCGGTGAACCAGCCGAGTTCTGGCGGCGGCGCACCGACGGTGGGCGTGACGAGCAGGTCGTACTGATTCCACCAATCCGCCATCTTCCTGGCCCAGGTCCCGAGCCATGCCCGGCTCTGCAGGTATGTGACCACCTCCAGCGTCCGCCCAATCGCGCGGTAGACCGCGTTGCGCGGTTCGATCTCGTCATCCTCGATCGGCCGTCCGAGCGCAGCCTCGAACTCGCGCATCGAGGTCTCGGTATCGGCGGCGATGATGAGGGTGAAGTGGTGGATGAAGTCTGGGTCGAACATCGCCGGCGGCGCCGACCCATCCACGTGATGACCGACGGACTCCAGCAGGCGCCCGCCGCCCGCGACTGCGGCGCGGCACTCCGGGTGGTCAAGGAAGCCCTCGCCACCAGGGCGATCGAGGAGCCCGATCCGCAGCCGACCTGGGTCGGCCCTGACCTCCCCGGCTAGCGGGCCAGGCCACGGCGGGGCGTAGTAGGGCTCGCCGGGCAGGCGCGCACTGATTGCATCCAGGATTGCGGCCGCGTCCCGCACTGTGCGAGTGACAGCGCCATCGATCGTGGCCCCTGCCCAGCCCTCGGATATCTGCGGCCCCTGACTCACCCGGCCCCTAGTCGGCTTGAGCCCGACGAGACCGCATTCGCTCGCCGGGATGCGGATCGATCCGCCGCCGTCGTTGGCGTGTGCGACCGGCACCATTCCGCTGGCCACCGCTGCCGCCGAGCCACCGGACGAGCCGCCGGTGGAGTGACCGGGATGCCAGGGGTTGCGGGCCGCCGGGAAGCTCCGGGCTTCGGTGGTGACCGTCGTGCCGAGCTCGGGCACGTTGGTCCGGCCGAGGTGGATGAAACCGGCCGCGCGGAACTGCTCGGCCAGGTACGAAGTGACCGGCCACGCCAGATCGGACAGCGGTCCGAGGCCAAATGACGTCGCCTCCCCGGCCACCATGCAGCCAATGTCCTTGAGAAGCATTGGCACGCCGCGGAACGGCCCGTCGGGCAGGTCGCCGGCTGCCTCGGTGCGCGCCTGGTCAAAGCGGGTACGCAGCACGGCGTCGAGCTGCGGATTTAGCGCCTCGATGCGGGCGATGGCCGCCTCTACGAGGTCCTTCGGCGTCAGTTCGCCGCGGCGAACAAGGTCAGCCTGGGCGGTTGCGTCCAGCCAGGTCGTGTCGATTACGTCGGTCATGTCCGGGACGGTACCTCTCCAGCCCGGCCGCGCATAGACCAGCAGCACTGGTCGTGGGCCACTGGGTTCGGCGAGAATTGGATCGTGTCAATGACTCCCGTGCTCATGACGGTGGACGCGGTCACGATACCGGTACCGGACCTCGATGCCGGACTTCGCTTCTACCGCGACTGCCTAGGCCATCAACTGCGGTGGCGCAACGACAGCATCGGTCAGGCCGGCCTCGCGTTGCCCGGCGGCGACACCGAGCTCGTCCTCACCACCGAGCACGGCTATGAGCCGAACTGGCTCGTCGACTCGGCCGACGATGCGGCCGCAGCCGTCCAGGCCGCAGGTGGCCAGATCATCACTGAGCCTTTAGACATTTCTGTTGGCCGTCTCGCGGTGGTCGCCGATCCATTCGGCAACACCCTCGTCTTGCTGGACTTGTCCAAAGGCCGCTACGTCACCGACGACGCAGGAAACGTCACAGCGGTGGGCCGCTAGCTCGTGCCTGGGCTTGTTCGGTAGCGCTCCAGACAGCTAGCGAACGGGGTTGGCTCAGGTGCCCCTGGCGGGAATCGAACCCGCTCTTTCCGCTTTAGAGGCGGCTGCCCTGCCGTCGGACTCCAGGGGCGTCAAGTTCATGCTGCCAGGTCCTGGTGACGGCGCTGGGCCGTCACCAGGACCCGACAGGTCAAGCCGGGTCGGTTGAAATCCGGTCGCGCAACTGTGCGTTGGTGACCGCATTGCGCGCCGTCCGGTACTCCTCGGCCGTCAGGGACCGGCCCAATTCGTCGAGCGTGCGCAGCGCGAAGCGCTGACTGACAACTCGGCGGTTGAGCCTGTCCAGCTCGGCAGCCTGACGCCACACCTTGCGTTGCAGCCAGCGTGTCGCTGCGGGCAGGTCACCCGCGAGCTGCGCTCGCAGCGCATCGCGCTCGGCTGTCAGCTCAACCAGCTCCGCCCGCATGTCAGGGGCAACTGTCGTCATGGTCTCACCTCCTCTCGGCCAGAGGAGGTGCGAGAGCCCGCCAACGCCAGGGGCAGCCCGGCGACCAGCCGGCTCGCGGCCGGCTCGAGCGCAAGAGCCGTCAATGCGTCGTTGAGATCAGGCTCGTGGAAACTCGTGTGCCGCAGCCCCGCCGCGACGGCATCCTCGCGCAGCCAGCCAAGACTAAGCTCGTCCCCGCTTGCGAGCAGCACCACGGCGGGCGCGGCAACAGCCAAAGCCGGGAACGCGAGAGCGAACTCGATGGCCGCATGAATTGCCTGGCAGGCCTGAAAGCCGGGACCCAAGTCGGCGCGGGTGACGACAAACAGCCGACCCGGTGCAGAGTCCTAACGATGCGGCATATCTCGATAATACTGCGCAGTGCCGGCCGCCGCTAGCACTTCACCACGCGATCGGGAACGCCGCCAGGCCACGCATTATGGTCCCGCTGTGCCAGGTCAGGCTGTGCTCGGGCACTGCGATGCGCACTCCTGGCAGCCGCGACAGGATTGAGCCGAGTGCGACCTGCAGTTCCATCCGGGCGAGGTTTGCGCCCAGGCAGAAGTGGGGCCCGTAGCCAAAGGCGATATGCGGGTTGGGGTCGCGAGTGAAGTCCAGCGCATCAGCATTACTGAACACGTTCTCGTCCCGGTTAGCCGAGCTCCTGGAGCAGAGCACCGGATCGCCAGCTCGTATCAGGATGTCACCGAGCTTGACGTCGGTCGTTGCGATCCGTGGATTGATGGCGCTCCCGAAGACGTTAAACCGGAGCATCTCCTCGACTGCTCCAGGCAGCAGTTCTGGCCGCTGCTTGAGTTGCTGCAGCAGCGGCGGATTGGTGAGCAGCGTATAGGTCATGTTGGTGATCTGATGCGCTGTCGTCTCATATCCGGCCACCAGCAACGCCATGCCGAGGACGAGCAGTTCAGATTCGGACAGGCGATCGTCGTTCTCGCGGGCCTGTACGAGCGCCGTGATCAGGTCGTCGCCTGGCCGTTCGCGACGATCGGCGAACAGACCGGCCATGTAGCCGACCAAATGCAGGTAAGCATCTTGTTCCTGCACTGACGTGACCGTCGTAGTCGAGACAATCGAGTCCGTCCAGCTTCGGAACATCTGCCGGTCGCCGTCGGGGATGCCCAGCAGCTCGCAGATAATGATGGCCGGCAGGGCAAACGAGAACTGCGCGACCAAGTCGGCCGGCGGCCCCGCAGCAACGACGTCGTCGAGGAGACCCGAAGCGATCTCGGCTGCCCGAGGCCGTAGCTCCGCCACGCGGCGCGGAGTGAATGCCTTGCCCACTAGCCTGCGGATCCGGGTGTGCGCCGGCGGATCCATGCTGAGCACGCTCTCGGCGACCTGGCTAATGTCGACGACCGACTCGCGCGGGTTGTCTCTGCTCACCGCCGCTGCCCGGCTGAACCGCGTATCGCCAAGAACCGCCTTGGTCAGGTGGTAGTTGGTCACCAGCCAGGCCGGTGGTCCGTACGGCAACTGCACCCGGCACACCGGCTCGCTTCGGCGCAGGTCGGAATACTGCGGGTCCGGCTCCAGCCGGACGCGGCTAAACGGATAGCTTCGCAGGTTGAGGCCAGCATCGTGCGTGTCCGTGTCGTGCGCCACATCCGTTCCTCACCTCGAGATCGGCCCTCCGCCGATGCTAACTGACCCGCTGGCGTCCCGACTGAGGGCAACAGCCTGGGTGACCTCGCTCACGGCTAGCGCGCCGTAGATATGCGGGAAGTCCTCGCCGCCGGGCTCGGCCGCCTCGTGGCGTATCGGCACTAGGACTGCGTCGCTGTCAATGACAAGAACGACCAGTTCGTCGTCGGCCACGTCGCCGTAGACGAGCGCGGCCACGGCGGGAAGCTGGTGTCGTAGCGAGCAGTGGATGAAGCCCTGCTCGTCTAGCGTGATCCCGCGCGTCGACATCCGGTACTCGCCGGCCCGGGCTGCTTCCAGCCAGGTAGCACGCTCGGTTATGTGGAACAGTTCCGGCACGCCGGGAGCCTACCCGCCCGCGATCTACAGGCCGCAGATGATCAGCGAGGGCCTCAACCGGCGATGCGACCCCTCCTCGACTGGTCGCTCGAGTGGGACAAGGCCGTCCCTGGGCGTGACTGATCAGCGCCCGTCCGCCTACCGCGAAAACTACTGCCCACCGCTGTCCCTTCCATCCCGCCAGGGTGAGAATGAGATACATGAGTACCGCGCTCATTGCCGCGATCCAGCGGATCGTGGACCTGTTGCGCCGCAGGCCATCGCGTCCGCCAGAGGCAGGCGTCCGCGAACCGCGCCGACCCAGGCCGACGATGCCGGCCGCTGCGATCGCGCTCGCTGAACCGCGCACCGAGGCGCGGCGCTGGATCAGGCTGCGAAACCTGCGCGACACCGACCAGGCCTAACCGCCTGCTCCGGCGCGGGGGGAGTGCGCCCATGATCGAGGCCCGCTCACGCCAGGCCCGAGAGCTTCGGATTAACGTAGCCAAGGTAGTGACGTTGACTGAATCCACCGCGAAGGGTTGATCCGATGTCCGCTGGCGGCGCACGGCGCGGGCCGGCTTGACGCCGCCGTGGCCAGGGTCGAGGTATAGCGGATGGCGCCCGGCCGCGGGCTCGGCCTCGCAGCGCTGCTGTGCTGGCTGGTCACCGAGGCGCTCGGCGGCGTCATGCTGCGTGGCTGGATAACCAGCGGAGGTGCCGCGCGGGCCCGACTCCAGTCGCTCCGAGCCGAAGGCATGTCGGTGCCGGTGCTCGCAGG
This sequence comes from Streptosporangiaceae bacterium, assembly GCA_035472835.1. Lineage (GTDB taxonomy): Bacteria > Actinomycetota > Actinomycetes > Streptosporangiales > Streptosporangiaceae > JAJYUU01. Next base: position 12,681 of record DATIOU010000224.1, read on the forward strand.
GCACGCCGGGCTCAACCTAACCGGGCTGCTGTTCTGGGTAATCTTCCTGCTGTCTCGGGAGAAGGTCCTGGCATGGGTCGCGCTGGGATTCATGGCTCCTGCCATCGGCCTTGGCATCTCGACCGTCACCATCTGGACTCCGTATCCGGGCGGTCGCCCGAAACCCGAAGAACCACCGCCTGTGGTGCCCAACGAGGTGATCGAGCAGGCGCTCGAGGACGAAGCCCTCGGCCAGAAGCTGGTGGACGAACTGCTGGAGCGCAACCTGGGCCAGCCACCCGCCCGGACGGTCGGCTGGAGCATGCGGCCGCTGATCCCGGTCGGGCATGGCGCCCTCGCAATCATCACGTTCCTGCTCGCGACGCTAGCGGCCATCGCCGCCAGCTGACCGTCGATCGCCGCCCGCTAGCCGAGCTGAGGGATCACCTCGTCCGCCAGCCGTGCCGCTTGCTCGGCCTGGTTGAACATGGTGGTGAACAGGATCAGCTCGGCGCCGGCCGCCGCCACCCTGGCGACCTCCGCGACGCAGTCCGCTGGCGTTCCGGCAACGGCAGCCGCCTCGATGTCGGGCATCCGCCGCCCGTACAACTGCTCCATCGCGGCGTTCATGCGCGCCCGCGCCCGGTCCGCGTTGTCGTCCACGGCGATGTAGAGGCGCTTGGCGATCGGGAACCTGTCACGGCCGTACTCGGCCATGGCCGCCCGGACGATCGGAACCTGCTCTGCGAACCTCGCCGTAGGCGTCGAACCGGCGCCGAAGAAGCCGTCACCGAGCCGGACCGCGCGCCGCAGCGCAGCCTCGCCGTTGGCGCCGAACCAGAGCGGCGGGTGCGGCTTCTGGGCGGGCTTCGGCTCCATCGGCGCGTCCGTCAGCTGATAGAACTCGCCGTCGAACGTGACACGCTGCTGCGTCCACAACGCCTTCATGAGCTGCACGCCTTCGGTGAACCGGGCGACGTACCGGTCCGCGGTCATGCCGAACGCCGCGAACGGGCGGTGCTTGCCGCCGGTGCCGACCCCGACGTCAACCCGGCCGCAGCTGAGCTGATCCAGGCTCGCCAGGCTCTTCGCAAGGTGCACGGGTTGGTGCAGGGTCGAGACAAAGACGACGCAGCCGAGGCGTATCCGCTGCGTGCACGCGGCAGCGTACGTCATAGCCTCCAGCGGGCTGAGCTGCGCGGACGAGCTGAGCGTGTTCTCCTGCGTCCAGGCGCTCTCAAACCCACGTTGCTCAACCGCCGCACAGTAATTACGAAACTCGGCCGGATCGAATTCTCCGTCGGAATAGAACTGCGGAATCGAGATCGCGAAGCGCATACGCCGCATGGTAACCCCGCCGCTAGCGCTTGCCAGATCTCAGGTGTTCACGCGTGACAGGCCAGCGGCCGGCCTCCGTTGTACGCGACCATGTCGGTCAGCGCCGCGACGAGGTCGACATCCGCGCGCTCCGGCACCAGGTCGCGATATGCGCGGTGCAGGTTGCCGACGATTCGCTCCGGATCAAGCCAGCCCGCATAGTCGCCAAGGTCCGCGTCGCGGGCCGCCTCCAGTGGCGACTGCCCGACGCTGAGGCCCTGTCTCGCGACGTCGAGCACGAAGCGCAGGTAGCCCAGCGTCGTGTCGATCAGGTCGGGCTCGCACAGTTCGCCATGGCCCGGCACGATGATGCGCGCGGGGATCGCCGCGAGGAGGGTCGACAGCACATCGACGGCGCCCGTAACGGAACCCATCAGCAGGAACGGCGTGCCGCCGTTGAAGAGTAGGTCACCGCAGAACAGCACCTGCGTGTCAGGCAGCCAGACCATGCTGTCGTTGGTCGTGTGCGCGGGCTGCCCGACGTGGCTGACCTCGACTGGGGTGTCGCCAGACCACACCCGCAGCCGGTCAGTAAACGTGACGGTCGGTGGCGCCACGCGCAGGTCACCCCAGTCGACCGGCTCCCAGATTCCGACGTTACCGAGGATGCCCGCGCTGAGCACCTCCGCGCGGCAGCGCTCATGACCGATGATGGTAACGGGCCCGAATTCGGAATTGCCGTACGTATGGTCGCCGTGATGGTGGGTGTTGATCAGCGTCGTGACGGGCGCCGGTGTCACCGACGCGATCCGGTCCAGGTACGCGCGCGTCCGGCGCTGCGTGGAGCACGCATCGATACTGACGACCGAATGTTCGCCGACGATGAAGCCGGTGTTGTTGATCCACCAGCTGCCATCGGGCTGGATGTAAGCGAAAACGCGGTCGGCTACTTCGACGAGCTTTGGGGCTAGGTCGGGCATATTGGCAAGGCTATGCCGCGCGTCGGCTACGGCCTGGCTGATCGAAACTGTCCAAGAGAAAGAAGCCGTGGCGCCGTCCGAGCCCGCCGCACCGACGCTCACTCGCTGGGCGAAACACGCGCGATAATCGGGACCCATGGGTTCCGTTCCCCCGGCTAGACATCTGCTGCGCGCAAGAGACCTAGCCGACGCGCACTATTTCGAGCTGCTAACCGTAGGCGACATGGCCAGGGCGGCGGGGTTGTCGCGGTCCCACTTCAGCGCGCGGTTCAAACGCGTCTTCGGCGAATCGCCGCATGCATACCTGCTGACGAGGCGGCTCGAACGGGCGGCCGCGTTGCTCCGCAACACCGACTACCCGGTCGCCCACATCTGCTTCCGCGTCGGCCTCGACAGCGTCGGCTCGTTCACGAGCAGCTTCCGCCGCGCCTACGGCAGGACGCCGACAGCGTACCGGGACGCATTCCCTCCTGCCGCTGCATACACAGTGATCCCGGCGTGCGTGCTGCGGGTATACGGCCGGCCGCAACACCGGACGTTTGGAGAAGACGCCGCCGGGGCGGCGTAGCTACCGTTGCTGGCGATGGATCCGACCGGACGGGAGAGACCGCGATGATGAAAGTTGCCAACGCGCAGTTGTGGGTGCACGACCAGGACGACGCGCTGGAGTTCTACACCAAGAAGGTGGGCATGGAGGTGCGCACCGACGTGACTGTGCCCGAAATGGGGAACTTCCGCTGGCTCACCGTCGGCATGCCGGGCCAACCAGACTTCGCGGTGACGCTGATGGCCATCCCCGGCCCGCCGGTCATGGACGCCGCCACGGCAGACCAGGTGCGCGAGCTGATGGCGAAGGGCTTCGCCGGCACTGTGTTCTTCAACACCGACGACTGCCAGGCGTCATACGCCGAGATGACCGCGCGCGGAGTCGAGTTCACCGGCGAGCCTGAGCGGTTGCCTTACGGCATCGACTGCGCGTTCCGCGACCCATCCGGCAACAACATCCGCCTGGTGCAGCCGATCCCATAACGCGCTTGTCGCCAGGCTGGGGCCACAGGCAGCTACTTAATGGGCCTAGCAGGCGGATCGCCGGGGTTGCTTATCGGAGCCGGAAGCGACTTGGGCATCGGCCGCACGACGATCGCGGGTGAGACGGCTGGACCTATTTCTCGCCCGGCAGGCAGCTGGTGCTGGTGCAGCACGGCCACCCCCACCGCCGCCACGGCGGCGGTGACCACGACCACCCAGAGGACCGTCGCGGGCTGCTTACGGATTACGGCGATCACTACGCCGAGGCTACTCCGGCTTCTGGGCGCCTGACCAAGCGTCGCGAGCTTCGGCTTAATTCGGGGGATTTCCCCACCAGGAAAACGGAACCGGCGCCGCGTTGGTCTTGGCAAGGCCGCAGCGAGCGCAAGTCCGGACCTGCTGCTCCGGGTGATCCGGATCTGGGACTTGCCAATCAGACTAGCGATGCCCGGCGACCAGGCACATCAGCCTGGTACCGACAGCCCGGATTATGCCCATAGCGGAGTATGTGGCGCTGCACAGCTCCTGCGCAATCTCCGCGCGGGGCGGAGCGGCGGGTGACGGCATCTCGGCCGCGCATCCTGAGCTAGTGACGCAGCCACGGCCCCGTTCCCATATCCTCACGCCGTGACGACGCCCGCCCCGGTCTGGGTCGTCGCAGGAGCACCTGGCGCCGGCAAGACGACGGTCGCCCGACTGCTACTCGCGACGCTCGCGCCGACGCCCGCGCTGCTGGATAAGGACACGATGTACGGGTCTTTCGTCAGCGCTGTCCTTGCCACCGGCGGCCGGCCGCCGGGTGAGCGGGAAGGTCCCTGGTACGACCAGCACGTCAAGGTGCACGAGTACTGCGGCATGACGGCGACCGCGTCCGAAATCCGCTCATTTGGCTGCCCGGTGCTGCTATCTGGGCCGTTCACGCAGCAGATCCACGATCCGAGCCAGTGGCTTTCGTGGGTCGGCGAACTCGGCGGTCCGGCTGTCTACCTGGTCTGGGTGCGATCGGATGCGGACACGATCAGGCAGCGGCTGGCTAGGCGTGGCCTTCTGAGAGACGCTGGGAAGCTCGCGCAATTCGCGGCGTTCACCGCCGGCGTGAGGCTCGACGAAGCGCCCGCGGTGCAGCACGTCGCAATCGACAACCGGCTGACCGCGCCCGAGCCGCTGCGCGACCAGATCGCCGCCGCGGTCGCCGCGCTGACGTCCGGTTAGGAGCGGTCAGGCGGCACCCGTCAGCCGGATGCTGTAAACGCCCGCCTGGTAGGTACCGGCGCCGTCTGGCGGCAGGCTCGTGAACCACAACAGCGCGTACCTGGCCCGGACCGGCACGCTGAGCTGCATGGTAACCGTCCCGCCGGAGTTGGCGGATGTCGCCACCACCGGCAGGTCCGCGAGGACCGCCGTGTCGCCGGCCCGGAGCTCGATCGTTCCGCCAGGCATGCGGCCGAGCTCGACGGTGGCACTCGTGATCGTGGCGGTGTTACCCAGGCTCAGCAGCAACCCCGTGCCGGACTGCAGACCACGAGTTCGGCTGTCGCGTACCAGTCGGTGTGCCACGCGGTCGCCGGGTTGCTGTCGATGGCGAGCGCAGCGTCTTACGGGTCGTCGCCATGCCCGATCCCGGCGGGACCGAACGCAGCCGCGCTAGCGATCAAGAACGGTCCGGTCGACGCGGCGGGCGTCGCCGTACTGCTTGGCGGGCCCGTTGTCCGGCTGGCCGCCGCGGCGGCGGTGTGGTGGCTCCGCGGAGCGCCTGGCGCCCTGCTGGGCGACGAGCCTCTCGATACCAGCAGATAGACGACCGCCGCGACGAGCGCGAGCACGACCAGGAGCAGAGTCCGGACACCTCGCGGCCGCCTGCGCTCGAAGGCCATCGGCAGGCCCGGCCGGAACGCCTCGGCTGCGGTGATTCCCGCCGGGTTGTAAGCCGGCCGGCCGTCGGCAGCCGCGACGCCAGGTCGGCCGGCGTGCTGTCGGCTGCTCCTGGCGACCCGGCGACGGACGGACTGCCACCAGGTGTCGCCCGGCCGCGACGGCACGCTGAATAGGTCGGGGTTATTGCCCGCGTCAGGATCCGGGCGGGTCCCGCTGATGCCGGTTGAGATGACGCGGTCCGGCCCGGAGTGGTCAGCAGCTGCGGGCTCAGGCGCCGGCATGCGCGCCGCGTCGTATTCGTCGATGAGCGGAACCGGTCGGTTCCGACGACGCCGGCAATTGCGCGAATGTGGCCACGCGCGTAGTAGTCTCCACCACACGCTGAGTAGTCGCCGCGCTCGATGTCGCGAATGATCGTTTCCCTGATGCGGGTGCGCTCGCTCACTTGTGTGATCGTCAGTCCGGCTTCCGTGCGCGCCTCTGCCAGCGCCCCGCCGATGTTCACGTGTCACCTCCGAGCGATGCGGTGTGAAGTCCAATTTAGCCGGTATTCCGCCGGATATTCATGGTCCCCCGGCCGATGGTTCTGGTCCGCGTGCGCGCCGGCCCTGGCCCATCCCTGGTCAGGCCGCTGACGGGGCGGATCGGTATTGTCGAGGAGGTGATCGAGGCGATGCCAGCCGCTGGCGCCCTGCCGGTGACGCTGGACGGGGAACTGTTGCCGCTGCCTGGCAAAGCCAGGATCTACGCCTGCGGCATTACCCCCTATGACGTCACCCACCTCGGCCACGCGGCCACGTTCGTCTGGGTCGACACTCTGGCCAGGATTCTGCGGTCGGCGGGCACCGAAGTAGTCCTGTGCCGGAACGTCACCGATGTCGACGACGTACTACTGGCGGCCGCGGACCGGGCGGGCTCGCCGTATGACCGCTACGCCGCCATCCAGCAGTTCTACTTCGAGCGCGACATGACGGCGCTCGGCGTAACCGAGCCCCGGCTCGAGCCCCGAGCGCACACCTTCATTGCCCAGGTGATCGCGCTGGTGACCGGGTTGCTGGCCCGAGGCGACGCGTACCAGCGTCGTGGCAGTGTCTACTTCTCTGGCGTGGCGACCGCGGAGAACTCGGGCCTCGACCTCGGCACCGCGCTGCGCCTGGCAGCCGAGTACGGAGACCGGCCAGACGATCCGGCAAAGGCGGGCCCCTTCGATGTGGTGATCTGGCAGGCAGTCGACAAGTCGTCGGCCGATGTGGTGGCTTGGCCGAGCCCGTGGGGGCCCGGCCGACCCGGCTGGCACGCCGAGTGCGCAGCCATGGCACTGCACGCGTTCGGTCCGGCAATTGACGTCCTCGCCGGCGGTGCCGACCTGCATTTCCCGCACCACGCGTATCAAGCCTCCCTGGCCGAGCGGTTCACGGGCGTCGCGCCGTTTGCCCGGGCGCGCCTCAACGTGGGCGTCGTGACCCTCGGGGGCGCAAAGATGGCGAAGTCGACGGGGAATCTCGTACTCGTCAGCGACTTGCTCGCCCAGTACCCAGCCGCCGCAGTGCGCCTGCTGATCCTGCACCGCCGGTGGGCCGAAACGTGGGACTACCAGCCGGCCGACCTAGACGTCGCCGCGCAGCGCCTCGAGGTGCTCCAGGCGGCGGCCGGACGGCAAGACCACAGCGCCGCTGCTGTTGACGCGGTCCGCGCCGCGCTCGCCGACAACCTCGATGTGCCGACCGCCGTTGCAATCGCCCAGGAATCCGGCGGTCAGGCAGCGCGCGTCCTCGGCACGCTGCTTGGCCTGTGGTAGCCGCCCGCGGATGGTGAGACTCCGCCGTGACTAAGACGAGAGTGCGCCTGGGTCAGATCTAGCCGAATCGGCCACGCGCACAAGTATGATCCGGTTAGGGGTGACTGCGGCGGCCGCGAGCGTCACATTCCAGGCACAGGGGAGAGCTTTCAATGGGACTTCTGAACGAGGCTCGCCGCGAGTTCATCGCAGCGCCTGACACCGCTAAAGGCCAGATTGTCTATAAGTGGCCCGACCAGAACATCCGGAAGTTCACGCGGGCCATTGTCGAGCCCGACGCCGTGGCCGTCTTCATGAGCCAGGGCCAGGTCATGGGCGTGCTGGTGCCAGGGCAGCACACGCTGGATGCGAGAGAGCTGCCATTCCTCGGCATGTTCGCGGACTGGGCGTCGGGCGGGAACGCTTTCAAGGCTGAGATCTACTTCGTCGGCACGCGCGAATTCCCGAACAACAGGTTCGGTGGCCGTCTCGATGAAGTGCAGGACCCGCAGACGGGCCTGATCGTCACGCTGCGCACCTTCGGCGAGTACGCGTTGCGCGTCAACGATCCGACCAAGCTCATCCTCAACCTCGTTGGCACTGTCGACGTGACCAACAACCAGGCGGTCACCGGCTGGGTTACCCAGCAGCTGCTGAAGGTGACCCGCACCACCATCACTACGCAGCTCATGTCGGGCGCCTGGCCAATCCTTGGCTTGTCCATGCACAGCCCGGAGATCGAGTCCCAGTCGCTCGAAGCCGGCAACCGCGAACTCGCCGACTATGGCATCACCCTCACGCGGCTGGGCAACGTCGACGTCAACCTGGATGACGACGACAACGCGCGGCTCAAGAAGCTGGCCGGTGACACGGCCTATAGTCGGCTCGCAGGCGGATTCCTCCAGGCCGCACAGGCCGAAATGCTGCAAGGTGCGGGCCAGGGCATGGCGCAAGGCGGCGGCGCCGTCGCGCCGATGTTCATGGGCATGGGGATGGGCGTGGCCGGGCAGGCGATGCAGGCGCCCGCAGCCCCGTACAACCCGCCGCCGCCAGGCCCAGGCTTCGCCGGCGGCGGGCAAGGCTATGCGCAGCAGTCCGCGGCCGGGGCCCAGCAGGAGGCGCCGCCACCGGCACCCGCGACCGCTCCGGCGGACGCCCCCGCAGCGGGCGCCACCATGGCGTGCAGCAACTGCCAGAGCCAGGTGCAGGTCGGCGCGAAGTTCTGCCCCGAGTGCGGAACTGCCACCTCGAAGCACTGCACCAACTGCAACGCCAGCCTGAGCCCAACGGCGAAGTTCTGCGCCGAGTGCGGCACCGCCACCAGCCCGCCGCCCTCGGCATAAGCAGGAGCGGCGGACCTGCACTCCGCTACGCTCACAGCCATTATCGGCCGTTGTGTCCGCAGCCTGGCGCAATACTCCAGGTCTTGTCGCGCCCGCAGAACCCGCCGTGTCGACTGATCAGCCCCCCCAACAGAAAGGCCTGCCCGGATGGACAGGATCGAGTGTCAGTGGTGCAAGGCTCAGAACGAGCCGGAGCGGACGAGCTGCACGACCTGTGGCGCGCCGCTCGACAAGAAGAACCTGGTCTCTGACTCGGGCTGGGCCGAGGCCCCGCGCCTGCGGGACATGACGGAGTTCCGCTTCTCCAACTCCACCTGTCAGATCGAAGGCGAGATCGTGCCGGTCGCTGAGCTCGCGCTGGCGCCCGGCGATTCGGTGTTCTTCGAGCATCACGTCATGCTGTGGAAGGAGCCCGGCGTCCCCCTCTCAGCGCTCAACGTGCCTGGCGGTGCCCGGCGGATGATCGGCGGCATGCCGCACATCATGAGCGTCGCGCACGGCCCCGGTCGCGTCGCGCTGTCGAAGGACGCAACAGGCGAGGTGGTTGTCCTTCCGATCCACCCGTCGCACGAGATCGACGTGCGCGAGCACGCGTTCCTGGCCGGCACGCACTCGCTGAACTACTCGTTCGTCCGGATCAAGGGCCTGGCCAACGTCCTGCATGGTGGCAGCGGCATGTACATGGACAGGTTCGTGACCGGCGGCGAGCCGGGACTACTCCTCCTGCACGGGTACGGCAACGTCTTCCAGAAGACGCTTCAGCCGGGTGAGAAGATCCTGGTCGAGCCCGGCGGCTTCCTGTACAAGGACTCGTCGGTCACGATGAACACGGTCCGGCAGAGCTTCAAGACCGGCATGCTCGGCAGCCACAACATGTACCTGGCGGAAATGACAGGTCCCGGCCGGGTCGGCGTGCAGTCCATGTACGTGCACCACGGCAGCGAGTAGGGCGGCCAGATGTCGACTCCGGCCGCGTACACCTGCCCGTATTGTCGTCTCCCCAGCGATGGCTCGAGCACCACCTGCCCGAACTGCGGTGCCCCGACCGATGTGCGCGCGCGCGTGACCAAGTCGGGTTGGGCCGAGCAGCCGCCGATCCGGGACATGGCCAGGATCCGCTTCAACCGTTCGACCTGCCAGATCAGCGGTACATACGTGCCCGTCGCGGAGATGAAGCTGGATCCCGAGGACTCTGTCTACTTCTCTCATCACGTGCTGCTACATACCGAGCCCACCGTCCGTCTCGAGATGATGAAGATGGCTGGCGGCTGGAACCGGATGCTGGCCGGAATGCCGCTCCTCATGATGACGGCACGGGGTCCAGGTCACATCGCCATCAGCGCCGACCACCCCGGCGAGACGCTCGCGGTCCCGCTGCCCGCCAACCACGCCGTCGACGTCGTCGAGCACCGCTTCCTGGTCGCCACTACGAACGTCGGCTTCCAGTGGGAGCGCGCTGGCGTCTGGTACGTCACGCAGAACGGCGACGAGCAGGAGTACCACTACCCGCTCGGCTACACGATGGACAGGTTCAGCGCTTCAGGCGGACCGGGTCTGCTCCTCTTGCACGGCCCGGGCAACACGTTCATCCGCGACCTTCAGGAAGGCGAGCGGATCCTCATCCAGCCCAGCAGCCTGATCTGGAAGGACCGCTCGGTGCGGATGTTCCTGCACCTGGAGTATCCGCGCGGAAACTACTGGTTCAGCTCGGCACGGTGGCAGGCCAAGTCGATCTGGCTCGTGCTGCAGGGACCAGGCCGAGTCGCCGTCCAGTCGGTGTTCGAGCGGCCGGAGACGGTCGGGAGCATCATCAACACCTCGGGCGCTACAACGCATTACTGGTAATACCTAGCCTGCACCGAAGCCAGCGGAGGGCGCCGCGGCCGAGTTTCATCTTGGCCGCGGCGATCGGCGTCGGGCATCTTTCGTCCAGCGTTCCGGTCAGCCAGAATCCGGCGAGCGCCGCGAGAATCGCGTCAACGTCGCCGGGGGTCGCGGCTATCGGCTGCGTACGCAGCACTGGATCGGGATCGAGCCCATCCGCGGCGGCGCTGGCGAGCACCGTCAGGAGATCAATCTCGGGCGCGCCGAGCCGTGCGTGCGGCCAGTCCACGAGCACGACACCTTGCTCGGTGAGCAGGATGTTGTGGGGGAGCGCGTCGAAATGCGCCAATGCCGTCCCCTGCGCTGCACTCAGCCCTTGGCGCTCCAAGGCGATGAGATGGTCAGCATGCCGCGTCACCCAGCGCGGCAGCGTCCTCAGTCGGACCCCGTTCCCCGCAGTAAGGCCCGCCCAGCCGCCCAGCCGCGGATGATCCTCGGGCACAGCCAGTGGCGACGGATTCAGACGGTAATCCGAAAAGCGGCAGCAAAGTCTGGGCGCCGAAGGCGACAGCGTCCGGTTGCTGACACGGACGACGCAAGCCGCAAAGCACGCGCGAGGCACCTGCGGGGTCACCCTGTTCGTCGCAATTCTTGAGGGCCCGCAGTGGGCATCCGGCCGATCCCCAAGGTCGGCCGGAGCGCAGCTGCCTCGTCGCGAGGTGACGTACGACGGACTCTACGTGAAAGCGTCGGACCGCGCCGACGATGAGGGCAAAGGCTTTGGCTATCTGGTGGTCTGCTATGGGACCATGCATATGACGGGCCGGGCGCGGTTTGCGAGGTGACGGTCGTTGGATCAAGGCGAATCTGATCGGACGGCGATGGTGGTTCGCGGTCAGCTGAGTTCGGACCCGGCTATGCCCGTCGTCGCAGCCAGCGAGCTGAACCGCGGCGCTCCGTTCCTGATGGTGCAGTACGGCCAGCCCTACAGCATCGGCTGGCAGGACACCCGCAAAGAAGGCCCTTGCTTCGTGGTAGCCCGCATCAGCCGCCTTGACACCGTCAAGGTCACTGAGCGCTTCCCGATGACCGAGGCCGGCTGGGCGAAGGCGTGGCGTGGCCTGGTCAGGGTCGACGCTGAATCAGCGCGGGAGGCGGCGGCAAGGCTCGCGGCTCGTGCTGCTGAGCAGCAGGCGGCGTCTGAGCTCGCCGAGCTGAACGCGGCCTCGGCAGGCTATCTGCCCGCCGTGATCTTCCTTGGCGGCTACGGGCCAGAAGACAATCTTGCCGTCGGCAAGCCTTACGACGTCCGGTTCCTCGAGGACCGGATTATGGTGCTGCCCGCGAATCGGGTAGGGGCGCTGGTCGAGCTGCCATACCGGGACGTCGAGGCGGTTGATATTGGCGGGCCTGGACTCGTCAGGACATGGTCTCCCGGCGAGCAGGCTGCCCTAGCTATCTTCTTCGGCTTGCCGGGCGCCCTGCTCGCGGCCACCTCGGCCAGGATCCAGACCATAGTGCGAATCAACAGCGCGGACTGGGAGCTCTTCTTCCGTGACAGCCACAAGCAAGCTGATGCCTGGCGGATAGAACTGTCGGCGCCCCTGAAGGCCATTCGCGATGCGCGGGCTGCCCAGTCGGCAAAGTCGGGACCCGCGGCGCCGGGGTCCGTTACCGATCAGCTCACCAGGCTCGCGTCCATGCTCGAATCAGGCCTGCTCACGCGCAACGAGTTCGACAAGTTGAAAGCCAAACTGATCGCCGAATCCTAACTGGCGGCTGTCGTTTACAGTCAGCTGTCTTTAGCAGCGACGAGCAAGAACCGGCGATGCCGGACCAGGACGGGCCAGATGCGCGGTGTCTCGTGCAACTCCCGAAGCCTCTGCTCGCAGGCGTCGAAGGTGTACTGCGGGACAGCCCAGTTCACCACGCGCAAGTAATAGACGATCGCGCCAACATCATGGAACTCGTGCCGCTCCTCGCCGCGGACAGCGGCTAGGACGTGCAGCCCTGCATCTTCGACTTGCCGACGGGCCAGCGGAAGCCAGCTTTGGGGCTGCTCAGGAACTTCCAGTCCGAGCACCTCGTAGAGGGCGTCGTAGCTGTGCAGGTCGACTTGCTGAGTGATGAACGCGCCGCCAGCAGCCAGTACCCGGCCGACCTCAGTAGCCCGGAACGCCTCGTGCCGGTTGGCGACGAGCCCGAATGCCCCGTCCCGAAACGGGAGCCGGCCACGCTGACTCCCATCCTGGATGTTGTTATCCCGGGCACCCTCATCCTGGACGACTGCCACCCCCAGCGGCCGCAACCGGGCGGCGGCAACAGGGACGTTTGGCGCCCACGCCTCCGTGGCGACGGTCAATCTCGGCCGCCCGGAGAGTTTGGACAGGCGCTCTCCGCCGCCGGTTCCCATGTCCAGCATCGCCTCGACCACGGCAGCGCGGCGGCCGACTTCGCTCTGGTAGCTCCACGGCAGCGCGCCCGATGCTGACCTCGCTGCCAGCCAGGAGAAGTCCCATCCCGAGAACGGCGCGCTCAGCGTGTCACTGACAAGCGCGTCAAACGTCGCCACCTCGGCAGCCTGCCACAGGACACGGCGTGTGTGCATCGGCCCATGGCCGTGATCAGGACTAGCGTGGGAGTCAGCTGCCGACGGCGTGCTTTGTGGACCGGATGGGGCGAGGGTTGGCGGAGTTTCGGGGACGTATTCGCCGCTGGCGAGAGGACAAACCCGGCGGCCTGGCTGTCATCGACATTCCGCTTGAGCTGGTCACCGCGCTGGGCGGCCGACGACAGATGCGGGTTACGGGCAAGTTGAACGGTGTGCCGTTCACGGGAAGCACGATGCTCGTGGCGGGAGGCGGCTTCTGTGTCGGCGTAAGCAGTGCCGCCCTGCGGGCTGCCGGAGTGTCAGTCGGTGATGAAGTGACCGTCGATCTGGTGCGTACAGACGTTTAAGGAAAAGGTCGAGGTCGGAGCAGAGTTCCTCGGCCACGTATTCCGGTTCGAGTTCGCGCGCGGGCCGCCAGCGAGCGCGCAGCGGCCAGTCTTCTAGCGAGTTGACGTGGAAGGCGAACAGCCCGCCTGGCCGGACTAGGCGCGCCACTGAGATGGCTGGCGTCGAACTGGGGCCGGTCGCATAGCCGGGGGCCGCCAGCACTGCTCCCTGGCGTCTCGCTCCGGAAATGCCTTGAGTGCAGCCGGCGGCCCCAGGCAAGATGCCGCCATGGCCGACGATCCAGCCGCCGTATTCGACAGGCTCGCCACGAACCGCCAGCTGGGCGGCTTCGTCCGGGCCGGACAGATCGACACGATGCCGGCCAAGTGGTCGCGGCGCCGGGAACTGCTCGCCGAGGTGGCGCAGATTTTTGAGCCGGGCATCCGTTACCCGGAAGCAGCGGTCAACGACCTGCTGCTGACTCTGTACCCGGACTGCGCCGCGCTGCGCAGGTACCTGGTCGACGAGGAGTTCATGGACCGGGCGGACGGTCAGTACTGGCGCATCGGCGGCCCGGTTAGGCCGCTCGACTAGGCTTCGCCGGGATGCCGGCTATCCGGCTGCCCGGAAGGAGGCGACAAATGCCAGCCGATTTTGGAGTCCTGATCGAGGATCTCGCCGCCGAGACCGCCGCGCTCCGGACGATCATTGATCCGCTTGCGGACGCCGATTGGCAACTGCCGACTCCAGCCCCGGGCTGGACCATCGCGGACCAGGTCAGCCACCTCGCCTACTTCGACGAGGCGGCGGTCACGTCGGCAACTGACCCGGACGCGTTCAGGGCCGAGTTCGCTCGGCTGACCGACGGTGGCGCTGACGCGGACATGATCGCAGCGGAACTCCGCCACCTGAACCGCGTCCAGCTCCATGACTGGTTCGGCCGCGCCCGCAGTCAGCTTCTTTCGGTCTTCGGCAACCTGGATCCGGCCGCGCGCGTGCCGTGGTTCGGGCCGCCGATGAGCGTGGCATCGGCGGTGACGGCCAGGCTGATGGAGACGTGGGCGCATGGCCAGGACATCGCCGACACAGTCGGCGCGCGGCGTGAGCCGACGCACCGGCTCCGGCACGTCGCTCACATCGGCGTCGGTGCGCGCGCGTTCAGCTACGTTGCACACGGGCTGCCCGTTCCCGCCGAACCCGTTCGGGTGGAGCTCGTCGCGCCGTCGGGGGAGCTGTGGACGTGGGGGCCCGCGGGCGCGGCGGACGTAGTTACCGGCCCGGCGCTCGACTTCTGCCTGCTGGTCACCCAGCGGCGCCATCGAGCCGACACCGCCGTCGTCGCCCAGGGACCGGTCGGGCAACAATGGCTGACGATCGCGCAGGCGTTCGCTGGGCCGCCGGGATCCGGCCGCGTGCCGGGTCAGTTCGCCGCCAGCACCGTGCCTGGCAGGCATGAGAGCAACTGAGACGGCACCACAGGGAGAACATGTGAGCACCATCCGGGCCGCCTATGCCGCTGCCATCGATCCGCAGCATCCGCTCAGCGGGCTGCAGGTCGGCACGATCGAGGAACCGGCCCAGCCAGCGGACGACTGGGTTCGCGTCGAGGTCCGGGCGAGCGCGCTGAACCACCATGATCTGTGGTCACTGCGCGGAGTCGGCCTGGCGGAGAGCCAGCTGCCGATGGTGCTCGGATGCGACGCAGCTGGCATCGGGCCCGACGGGAACGAGGTCATCGTGCACGCCGTCGTCGGCGACCCGTCCGGTGGTGACGAAACGCTGGACCCCAAGCGCAGCCTCCTCTCCGAGGTGTACCCGGGCACGCTTGCCGACGTGGTCTGGGTACCGGCCCGCAACCTCGTTCCCAAGCCGGAGTCGATGACCTTCGTCGAGGCCGCTTGCCTGCCGACCGCGTGGCTGACCGCGTACAAGATGCTCCTCAGCAAGGGCAAGGTGCGTAGCGGTAACGCCGTGCTCGTCCAGGGCGCCGGCGGCGGGGTTGCTACCGCCGCCGTGGTGCTGGCGCGGGAGCTTGGCGCCCGTGTCTACGCCACTAGTCGCAGCGAGGCCAAGCGGGAGCAGATCACCGCGCTCGGAGCGACGGCGGTGGAGCCGGGCGCCCGGCTGCCCGAGCGCGTGGACGTCGTCATCGAGACGGTTGGTACCCCGACGATCGAGCACTCGCTGAAGAGCACCGCCCCCGGCGGCCGCATCGTCATTTGCGGCAGCACTGGCGGCCACCTCGCCGAGATCGACCTGCGGCGGGTGTTCTTCCTGCAGCTTGAGCTGCTGGGCTCGACGATGGGCACCAGGGACGAGCTCGCCGCGGTGGCGGGGCTTATGGCTGGGCGCAGCGTCAAGCCCGTGATCGATTCGGTGTACCCGTTCGGGCAGGCATCGGACGCGTTCGCACGGCTCGCGTCCGGCGAGGCTTTCGGCAAGATCGTCCTGGACCATGTAGCACGCTGACGGCATGGATCGGCTGCCGCTGCCTACAGTTGGGACATGGACGTACGCGACGCAGCCCAGCGCTGTGCGGGGTTCGGCACGCCGATAGTGGACGGCGATAGAGCTGCTGTTTCGTGGAGCGCGCAGACGGGGCTGACGGACGGCGGCACCGAGAACCTGATCGGTGTGTCCTTGCTGCGCTTGGAGCGGACGGCCTTGTCATCGAAGAGCGCGACTTCACCGTCGAGGGCTCATCGCGCCCAAACGCGGCGCCGGTGCTCAAAACATCCTAGGAATCGGGTCGGCCGGCGAGCAGGTCCTGGAACCACGATTTTGCCTGAATGACCGGCTGGCGCAGTAGCTCCTCGCGCCGCTTTGCCTTGGTCATCTTCGCGGGCCTGTCCCGGTACCGCCAGCGCGACCACGGGGAGCCGGGGCGCCCGAGCCTGATGGCACCGATGATGAAGATCGGCGGGACGAAAAGCCCCAGGAGCCCCGTCCAGATTTTCCCCTTGAGCAGGGTGATCCCCGCCAGCACGAACAGCACTACGACGCCGATGATCAGCGTGACCGTAGCGCCCGGCCCGACGGGCAGCAGGCGGTATTCATCAACTTTGGTAACCCCTACCGGACTGACGCCGATCAACAGCAGCGCGGTCACGCCGACGGCAACGAAGACCGCGTCGATCGAGAGCCGGCCCTCGTTGCTCCAGTACACGTCGCGCAAATGCAAGATCAGCGCGAACTCGTCGAGCACGAGCGCCAGCCCCACTCCGAACACGCCCGCTGGAATCGACCGCCAGACCAGCGACTGCATTGGCGCCGCGAGTTCGGCGATGCCGCCCACGCCCATGAGCACGACGCCGAACACCATGTGGTGCACGTGAACCGAGCCAGCCCGGAAGTTGCCCGGCCACCATCGCACCTGGGCGCGAATGAGCCGCACGGACAAGCGGATGCAGATAAAGCTGGCCACAAATGCTACGAAAAAGCAGAACAACGGCAGCCGCCCGGTATGGACGATCTGTACGTGGAACCAGCCTGACACGACACTCCCACCTGGTAGGCCCGCCGCCTACCTCACGGCGAGCGGTCGGCCAATCAGCGCGGCGTTACCTACCAAGTGTGTCGAGCCGCTGCCGCCGGTCACGCCTTACCCCGGTTCTTGGCGGCGAGGATGATCTGAGTCACGAGCCGTTGGCTCAACCCGAGCTTGCCCGCAATCTCGGCCGGCCGAAGCCCCTGCTCGTTATACAGCAAGGCAAGCCGCTCCTGCGACCTGGTCCAAGGTGCTCTGGCTCGCGTCGCGGGCCGCGGCACGCGCTCCGGGCGCGGCCGGTCGCGGCGCACGATGGACGGGCCGGGGCTGGCGCCATCAGGCCGCGGGGCCGCCGGGCCAAAAGAGCCGCGCCGCTGGTCGCGGTACTTCCCGCTTGCGAGCCCTTCCCTGGCCTGGTCATCGAGAACAAGGAATTCCTCGGCCGCCTTGTTCATACCGATGGCCACCATGGTGAGGCCTTTTGCGTTTATCTCCTGGCACTTCGGTGCCATGCAGTAATTGTATTTCTGTGCGCGTTCGGGATGCAGTTCAGTCCCGCAGGTAATGCACTGAGCCACTAGCCTTCTCTCCGCGAAACAAATTATCTCGCCTGATAAAACGCCCAGACTCGACACGATGTTCCTGGTCGGAGACACGCCAGCGACGCAAGCTGAACCTCAGCCAGCCAGGCCACTGTCAGCGGGCTGGTTCAGCGAGCGTCCGGACCGCTAGTGTCCTGCCGTGACCCGCCTATCTAACTTGCGCCGTGATGAACTCGATCCTGCTGGCCAGGACGTCTGGGACAAGATCGTCGGCACGAGGGGCGAACAGCTCGTCGACGCTGACGGCACCCTCGTCGGCCCATTCAACGCTTTCGTGCACGCGCCGGACGTCGGGCGCCGCCTCTCCTCGCTCGGCGCGGCCGTGCGGTTCGGCACCTCGATCGAGCGGAGGCTCAGCGAGGTCGCGATCATTACTGTCGGCGCTCGGTGGAAGGCGGAGTTCGAATGGTGGGCGCACGCGCGAATGGCGCGCGAGCACGGCGTCCCGGATGCCGTCGTGGACGCTATTGGCCGCGGCAAGCAGCCGCCGTTTGCGGCCAGTGACGAGCGGATCGTCTACGCCGTCGCGCGCGAGCTCACCAATGCCGGCCAGGTCAGCCAGCCTAGTTACGACGCCGCCCTTGACCTACTCGGGGAGGCAGGCCTGGTGGAGCTGGTGTCACTGTGCGGCTACTACACCCTGATCTCGTACCTGCTGAACGCCTTCGCCGTCCCGCTGCCGCCGGGGGCCTACCAGATGTGGGCCGCGGCCGAGGACAGTCCCTGACGCGGCCGCGTCGGGACCGTTCAGATCACCGACGGCGGCCGAGAGCTTGTCGCGCAGCGACGCGCGCTGCGGGCCGAGCGCCTGTCCGCGCTGCTCAGCCGGCTGAGCCAGGCCGATCAGGACGCTCTCGCCGCCGCCCTGCCGGCCATCGAGGCGCTGACCAGCCTCGACCGCGACCCAGCTACCGCCTGACCAGCACTCAGGTACTAACCGAGCGCCGACCTGACCCAGAGATAGGTGCATTGATGACCAAGACCGCGGTCAATCCGTTCCGGCAGTCGAAGGCCGTGTTCGCGGTGGCGTTCGCCTGCGTGGTGTCGTTCATGGGCATCGGACTGGTTGACCCGATCCTGCCGGCCATCTCACACGAGCTGCACGCTTCGCCGAGCGACGTCACGCTGCTCTTCACGAGCTACCTGGTGATCACGGCAGTCGCAATGCTGATCACGAACTGGGTGTCGAGCCGGATGCTTCGTCCGGTTCATCGGCGGCGGCCTCGCCGCGTACGCGGCCGGGCGCCTTGTGATAGCCCTGAACATTCACGCTCCGTTCTTCATCGCCGTCGGGGCCGTCGCGGTGGGCATCGTGATCCTTACCACCGTGCACCACATGCTCGCCGAGGAGCGCGTCCAGGCCGAGCAGGTCGCGCAGCCTGGCGAGCGGATCATCCCGGTGCCCGGACGCGGCGCTGAGAAGGCGGCGGGCGTCGTGGTCGCGGCGGTCGACGGCACGCCCATCGCTGCCATGGTCGCCGAAGCCGCCGCCCGCATCGCCGCCGAGAGCGGCCAGGCGGTTCACGTCGTGCACCCCAGAGAGGCCGCAATCGGCGGCGACGTGGCCGTAGACCGCGAAGATCTGAACGACGCCAGGGCGCTGGCGCGGCGTTACCTCGATCAGCTCGCCGCGCACCGAGTGCCAGCTGATGGTCAGATCCTGCTGCACGCGACCGACCACGGCGCCGCCGGCCGGATGATCGCTGAATACGGGAACGGGGTAGCCGCCAGCACTGTCGTGATCGGCGCGCCGACGCATGGCGGACTGTCGGCGGTCGTCGACGGGAGCTCGAGCCGTGAGCTGCTCCGGCTCACCCGCAGTGACGTGTTCATCGTCAACCCGGCGGCGCCCGCGCAGGCTGGCCAGCGCGTCGAGTCCGCCGAACCGGCCAGCGCACGCTGAGGCCGACCGGCAGACTCGGCCCCGTTCCGTCCTCTATCTCGCATAATGGTCGCAAACCGGAACAGAGGGAGATCGCATGTCTGTCGTCGTCGTCGCCACCATCGTCCCGCTGGCTGAGCACAGGGACGAGGTCATCGCTGCGTTTCAGGAGGCGATCAAGCAGGTGCACGACGAAGACGGGTGCGAGCTCTACGCGCTCAACGAGGCGCCGGACCGCCTGATCATGATCGAGAAGTGGGCAAGCCCCGAGGCGCTCCGCGCGCACAGCACCAGTCCGGCACTGACTGCGATGAACCCGAAGCTCGCCGGCAAGGTCGCGGGGAGGCCCGAGATCATCGTGCTGAATCAGCTGCCCGCCGGGGACCCGGCGAAGGGCGCGCTGTAGCTGACCGAGGCTAAAACCGGTTGCCTCCCCAGCGTTGTCGCTGTTGGAGTGGCCAGGTGACCGGTATCGATCAAAAGGCGCTGACCGAGTTTCGCGAGCAGGGCTACGTAGTCATTCCCGGCGTCATCAACGAGCGGCAAGTGGCCCTTGGGCGACGGGTGGTCGCCGCGATGCTCACGGCTGAGCCGCCGCCGGCGGGGCACGCTGGATCGTATTTTCTCTGGCCGCGATTCGCCGCGCAGGGGGAGTGCGGCCACGATCACGGCCTGCTTCGGTTTTACCGGGCGAGCGGCATCGCTGACCTGGCCGCCGCGCTGCTGGCTCCCGACGTGCCGCCGGATGAGCCGTCGGCTGCGCAGGTGGCAATCACCATCCCGCCGTGGCCGCACCGGCCTGGTGGCCCCCACGTGGACGGCATCAGCCCGCCGCGGGCTGACGGCACGCCTGGGACGTTCTCGCTGCTCGCTGGGGCGTGGCTGACCGATCATCGCGAGCCAAACCTCGGGAACCTGTGGGTGTGGCCGGGCACGCACCTGCGATTCGGCGAATTCCTCGCCGCGCACGGCGCGGATGCGCTGGCGCGCTTGCATCCCGCGCCGTATCCGCCCATCACGCTCGGCTCGCCCGCGCAGGTTACCGGGCCGGCTGGCAGCGTGCTGTTCGCGCACTACCTGCTCGCGCACAACATCGGCGGCCACGACGGGCCGCCTGGCGCGCCAATGCGCCAGGTCCTCTACTACCGGCTGCATGCGCGCGGACATCGCGACCGGTGGCGGTCGGCGGTCGCGGATCCGCTGAGCGAGTTCCGGGCGGTCTAAAAGTGGAAGCTCGTGCCGACCGAGTTTGGCACGAACGCCTCGCCGAACCGCGCTGACATCGCGTGCTGTGCCCGCCAGCCGGTGCAGTGGGCCGGGACAAGGTAGTCCGGTTCCAGCGCCGCCAGGTCGTCGAGCACGCGAGGGATCAGCGGCTCGAAGATCGGGCCGTTCAGGTGGAAGCCGCCGACTATCGCATGCATTGGTGCACCGCCAGTCAGCTGCTGCGCATACCGCGAAATGTTCACCACCCCGGCGTGGCCGCAGCCTGTCAGCACGACCAGACCTTGGTCGGCCACGTTCACGATCAGCGCTTGATCATCGAGGACGAGCGGATCGGGCTCCCAGGCGCCACCGAGCCACGCTTGCTGTGGCGGGAATCCCGGCTCGTAGCCGCTCACCCGCGGTACCTCGCCGGTGACTAGTACAGAATCGTCGAACAGGAAGCTTGGCTGGCGCTCTTCGATGACCTCAAAGCCCGCTTCCGTCAGGGCGCGCTGGCTAGTGGTCGGCAGCTCGATCGGATCGCGACCGGGGAGCACGACCCGGCGGCGCCGCCAGAAATGCGGGTGGATGAGAACCGGCATGTTCGGGCGGCCAAGGGCGCGGATCAGGCCGTCGATGCCGGTGGTGTGATCGAAATGGCCGTGGCTGCAGACGATGGCCTCGATCTCCGCCGGGTCGATCTCGAGTCGGCGCATGTTCTCCACGACGCCGTCCGGGCTGGTGCCAGCGTCGAACAGGAACGTGTGTTCGTGCTCGCCTTTGGTGATTGTCACGAGCACGGAGAATCCGTGTTCAGCGATGAGCGCATCTGGCGCATCGCCGCCTTCCATCACGGGAGTTTCTGTGCGCGGGCCGGGCCCTGGCGACACCCGTTTCGCCGGGCCCTGGTCCGGCATGAAGACGTCGGTGACGTTATCCATCAGCGTCGTTATTACAAGCGAGTCGACCGGCTCCAGGGGGATGGTGAGCTGGCGTTCCGTGTCCGGCTGACGGGACGCGTGAACGGCAGCGGTCATTGGGCTCGTGCCGTCATCGGTGCACACGACGCCATCGTAGGCCGTGCCACGGTCTGTCCACGTGACCGGCAGCTCGCAAAAGCTGCGTACGGCCATCCCGTGCTGGAACGCTGCGGCCCGTCGGACTCAGGCGCACCAGCGGGGGACGATGAGCACGATTGCGACGCGGAACCCAGCTTTATCGCCAAACTTCCGCGGGGAATGAGAGCGGTTCACCGGCCTGCGCCAGAATTAATAGCTGGCCCGGCCCTAAGAAGGGAACGGGCTCGGATGCACTGGATGGACCGGTGGGCGACGTACGAGCAGGGCAGATCCGATGCACGGTTCGCGCGCTGGGAGCACCGGCGCGAGCGGGCGCGCACCGGGCGCCTGACGCTCATCGATCGCTGGGCAGCACAGCCGTCTTCAAGGTCGAACTCGCCGGGTTCTGGTGGCTGCGCTGGTGGCGCAACGCGGTTCCCGGCGGACCACTCGCCCCGCGAGGCAATTTCAGGCCGAGGGAGCTATCGCAATGCGACACCCGTACACCGACGCCGCGTGACGCCATCCCTGCATGGATTTAGGTTCAGCCTGACGAGCACAGCGGTTGTTCGCTGCCAGCCGAACGTGTCGGCTGCGGGACCAGGTGAAGTGTCAGTGTCTCACGATATTATCGAATATGTAAGCGTTTGATGGGCGGCGATTGCTAACAGCATCGAACTGACGGGCGGGAGGTGTGCGATGACGGATGCTGGCTGGGACATCCCAGGCGTTCCGCGTGACGCGCCGCCTCCTGCCGCCGGTCACGCCCCGGCTAGCGAGCCGAACGCGGCCGCGGCTAACGGCGGCCCAGCGGCCCGTGACGGCTCGCCCGCCAATCGCTCGAGCGGGCGAGCGGCGCGGTCCTCGAACCGACGTCGGCCGTCGGTGAGCGTGTCGGCGGCGGCCGGTTCGTCGGCGGGCGCGTTCGCCTGCTCCGCGGCCGATAGTCCCGGCCCGGCCGATTCGTTAGCCGGCCCGCCCGCAAACGGCGCGCTGGGTGACGCCGGCGCTCCCGGCGCCGCCGACACGCTCACTGGCGATCCCGCCGCTGCCGGCGCTACTGGCGCTTCCTCGCCCGCGCCTTGTGGCCACGGCGCCACGGACGCCGCCTCTCCGGCGGACCCGGTCGCGGCAGTTGATCCGGCGCAGGCGCTGGCCTTCCTGCGGGCGGGCCTGGACTTCCTGGCGCACGCCGACCCGGCCGGGTGGACCGCGGGGCTGCAGGCCGACTGCCTGCGCGCCCTGGCGGTCGCGGAGGCGCGGCAGGCCGCCGCGCACGCGAAGGTGCTGGCGGCGTTCAGCGTGCCGGGCGGCGGCCTCGCCGGTGACGGGCACGCCTCGCCGCGGGCATGGCTGACCTGGCAGACCCAGGCGACCCGCCGCGCCGCCACCGTCCAAGTGGCCCGGATGAGAAGCCTGCGCCAGCACCCGAAGATCGCCGCCGCGCTCGCCGATGGCGTGGTGTCGCTGTCGTGGGCGCGGCAGCTGATCGACTGGTCCGACCGGCTCCCCGAGCTTCGCCGCGACGACGCCGACCAGCAGCTGCTCGAAGCGGCCGCGGCCGGCGCCGCCCTGAGCGACTTGTTCTTCATCGCCGAGGAGCTGCGCCGCGACCACTCCGCCCCCGACGACGACCGCGATGACGGGTTCACCGACCGGGCGGTGCAGTTCGCCACCACGTTCGACGGTGCCGGCCGGCTCGAGGGAGACCTGACTCCCCGCTGCGCGGCCGCCGTCGACGCGGTACTCGGGTCGCTGTCGGCCCGGCGCGGACCCGAAGACGACCGCAGCGTGGCACAGCGGCAGCACGACGCCCTCGAAGAAGCGTGCACCCGGCTGCTGGCCGCGGGCAGCCTACCCGAGCGGGCCGGGCAGCCGGTCCGCCTCGAACTCAACATCACCCTCGACGAGCTGGCCCGCAACGGCCAGGGCAGCCCGGCCGGCCCCGGCGCCGCGTGCGACGCCGTCATCCAGCCGGTCATCACCGGGCTGGTCGACCACGACCTGCTGGACCAGCTCGCCCGCGCCGGGCAGACCGGCCCGACGGCCACGACGGCGGCCGGTGACCGGGCCGGGCGCATCCTCGCCCAGGCCATCGCCCTGCTGTCCGGCCCGGCCGGGCACGCCGCGTGGCTGCGTCGTCAGGCCGGCGACCCGGCCGCCACCGGGATCAGCCTGCCGCTGGACATCGCCGGCACCCTCGACACCATTCCCGTCCACCTGCGCCGCGCCGTCCGCAGCCGCGACCGGCACTGCCGGTTCCCCGGCTGCGATATCCCCCCCGCCGGCTGCGACGTCCACCACCTGATCCACCGCAAAGACGGCGGCCCTCACTCGCTCACTAACCTGGCGCTGTTCTGCCGGTTCCACCACCTCGTCGCCATCCATAGATGGGGCTGGCAGGTCACCCTGCACCCCGACGGCACAACGACCGCCGTCAGCCCCGACGGCGCCAAGACCCTGCGCAGCCATCCGCCACCGAAGTTGGTCGCCTGAGCGGAGCTTCGGCCAGGCTCTCGGTGACACGTGCGGAGCGTCGGATGAGCGGGCAAGCGACGCGACTCGGCGTTGCGTTTCTGGCGGGCTCGCACTGACCTGCTTGTGGGCGGTCGTGTCAATCAGGCTGCTGCGTGGCGTTACAGCTTCCGCGACGAGCCCTTACAGGCCGCCGCCCAACCTGTCTTGGCGGGTCGGGTCGATAAATGCCTCGACCTCCCGCGGATTGCTGAACGCTTCCTCGCCCGAGACGCTGACCCGGCTCCCGCGCCGCCGAACCCGATAGTCATACAGCGCGGCCAGGCCGATCGCGCCAGCGATGACACCGCCTGCAATGACGAAGAACATAGCGCCATTCTCTCAACGCGGGCCTAACCGATCAATCCGGCTGCGAGGGCCGCGTGATCAGCGGCGGCGGACAGTCCCGCCGCCGCTGATCAATGCCTTAATTCAGCGAGAGTCCTATCACGGGTAGCTGGCCACGTCGACCGGCGCGTGGGTGGCATCGGTCGCCGAGTTCACCGGGCCCCCGACCCCGTTGATCACGGAGGTGAAGCCGCCCCCTGTTCCGGCGATCCAGAGCGCGAAGACGTTCTGGAACTGCACGCCGGGCGTGTTAGGCGACTGGAAGGCCTCGGCGTCAGTCAAGGCCGCCGGCGTGTTGATGAACACGATGTAGCTGCCCATCCCGACGCCGCGGAACGACGTAACATTCGGCGTTACCAGGAAGGCGGGATAGCCGTCCTGCCTCGGTGAGGCCATCCAGGCCGATTGGGCTGGCGGGTCGTAGGGCAGCTCGTTCTGGAAGAACACGTCCGTGCCGCCCTGACCGATCCAGATCACCTCGTTCTTCTGGTAGTGCTCGACGAAAAGTCCGTTCGCGGTGACGTTGTTGCCGGTGACCACGAGGCCGGTGTTGCCAACGTTATGCGTCCAGCCGACCGCGTTGCCGTGGTCAGCGCGCCACGCCCACACGTCATCGATGATGGAATGATTGGCGTTGTCCAGCAGGCTGACGTTGGCCGACACATCCGTCGTCTCGGCCCCGCCGATGCGGAAGAAGACATCCTGGATGGCGTCGGGGTTGCTGGCCGAACCGAGGCCGGGGACGCCGACTGACATCAGCACCGGCGAGTTCACCGGTCCGGCGTCGATGATGAGACCCGACACCTTGACCCCGTCGCTCGGTACGACGACGAGAGCGGCGTTGCCGTGCTGGGGCACCAGCGTGGCGAACCCCAGGCCGAGGACCACAGTGTCGCGCCGTACCACCCGGATCGGGTGATCCAGGTTGTAGACGCCCGGCGTGAGGACGAGGTTCTTTCCCGATGCCAGCGCCGCGTTGATCGTCACGACAGAGGTGCTCGGGTTCGCGACGAAGAACTCTGACAGCGGGATCGACGAGCCAGCCTCGCTACCGCTCGCCCATGAGGGCCCGGCCGAGTTGTGCTGGACAGCCGGCACGAATGCCTGGAAGGTCCCACTACCGTCCTGATAAAGGAACGGGGCCTCTTCGCTGACTGAGCTAGTGGGCAGCACGGTGTTCTGGTCGCACTGACCGCCGAATGCTGCGGCAGGCGCGCCCTGGACGCCGGAGTAGACCATGTTCCACAGCCCACCGTTGAGCGCGCCGCAGCCGTTCGCGCCGCCGATCGCGCTATTGCGGACCATGAACTGCTGGTTCCCGAAGAAGTTCAAGTTGCCGCTGACCTGGCTGTCCGCGATGAAGCCGCCACTGGCGAAGTTGTTGTTCGCGCAGTAGTCCTGGAACACGACGCTGCCGTTCACGATGACCCGCCGGATGGGTGACGCCTGCGACGCCGACCACATCTCGGCCGTGTTCGTGCAGAACTTCGTGAACGGGTCCACCACCGGCGGCGCGTAATCCGGCGGCGCCGACGGCAGAGCCACGTTCAGCTTCAGGTTCGACAGCGACCGCCAGAAGTTGTCGTCGGAGTTGCAGTTGCTTGTCCCGGCGGTGCACAGGTTGTTGAACACCTCGATGGCGCCGTTGATGACCGTGTCCTGCGGCATCGCGCCCAGGCCAGCGACCTGCGTGTAGTAGCCGACCTGGAAGACGAGCGGACTGGCGCTCGAGCCATACGTGCCGGGTTCGAAGAATACGGCGTAACGCTGGCTGTCGAACTGGCTGCCGAGGGGGACTTGCTGCGTCGAGATGTTGTTGAGGTCGGTCTGGATGGCGGTCTGCGTCATCGAGGGGCTGAACACACAGACGTCCGGCCCGAACGCCGCGACGTTCGCATCGGGACACGGCGATGTGGCCGCGGTGGCCGCGGCCGGTGCGAGGGCGACGCACGCGGCCGCACCGGTGAGCAGTGCCGCCGCAAGTGCCGCAAGTGGCTTCCGCACCCACCGGCGCCCGGGTCCAGCCATGGTGGCTGCACGCATGAATAGCCTCCTTGTTCTGCGTCGTCGAGCTGCGAGAGTGATCTTGCGAACCCGAGGCTCACTTACAAGGAGCGCAAGCAGACCTCCACCGACCGGTCCGCCCACGATCCTTCGCCGCGCCGAGCGGGCAGTCAAGACCGGGCGGCAAAAGAGATAACCAGCAAGTCAAGACGCTGGGATACCTGACGTCGTGGCCAGCGGCAGCACGACATGCCCCTGATGCCGGCCGTCGGCAAGAATCTCGAACTTGCAGCGCTGCATATCCGTCGCAGCACCGAATGGCTCACCAGTGCCGTGATTGCGGGCGTACCGTGGGAACGCTCCGCCGCTGACCTGGATCCGGATCCGGTGGCCTGCGCGCAGCTGGTATGCCGTCGGGAAGATAGCCACGTCGACTCTCAGCACCCCGTCGTCGCCGACCGCGACGTCCGGCCCAGGTACAGACTGCGGGCTCAGCCGGCGGATCCCGTCGACCACGTTGCGTGAGACGCCTTTCTCGTCGACGTCGCACACGCGGACGAAGACGTCGGCGTAAGCCAGGGAAGGGCGCACATAGATCCGGGCGCTGGCCGGACCGATGACGTGGTGGTCGGCCGCGAGCGGCTCGCTGGTATAGGTCAGCACATCGGCGCGCGCTTCGACCCCCGCGTTGTCGGCCTGCTTGCCGGGCGGCTGGAGCAGCGGACCGCCGACCGTCGGCGTCGGATCGGCCGGGTCGTAGACGAATGACCGTGGCGGCCCGTCGCCTGGCTCAGGATCAGACGACAGATCTCCACCCTGGCGCAAAAACCAGGTCGTTGCCGCCGCGGGCGGTGGCCAGTCCTCGAAGTCCAGCCAGGTGTCGGCCTGCTGGAGGTAGAGGCGCACCGGCGCACCCGCCGGCGCCGGGCCGCCAGACAGGCGATGCCGTAGCCAAGCGACGTCATGCTGGGCGACGAACCTGAGCTCACTCGGCTCACCATGCGACCACGGACCGACGATCAGCCGCGCGTCGACGCCCGCTGCCCGAATCGCCGCGAAGTCGCGGAGCTGCTCGGCCACGAACAGGTCCCACCAGCCGGTCACCATGGTGACCGGCGGGAGCCGCGACAGGTCGGCGCGATCGTGGTCTGCTGGCGCCCAGAAGTCATCGTCCGGGCTGGAATGACCGATGAAGTCGCGCCAGAACGGCACCGGCGCGCCCGCCACCGCCACGTCGGCGGCCTGGAGCGGCGTCCTTCGCAGCGCGCGGCGCATGGCGGCCGCCCGTACCGGGTTCGGCACGACAGGCGGCAGCACGCTGCGCTCCTGGCGACCAATCTGCCCGGTCCAGTTGAGCGCGTTCCGGATCCCCGGCGCGCCGTGCTGGTAGAACGCGGACGTGATCCGCGCCGCCGTGACGGCGAGCGACACGGCCTCTAGTGGCGGGTCGACGTACGGCGCGATCGCCCACTGGGTGTGCCCTAGGTAGCTGCCGCCGATCGTCGCGACACGGCCGTCACACCACGGCTGCTGACGCAGCCACGCAACAGTCGCGAGGCCATCGCCTTGCTCGTACAGGAACGGGCGGAACTCGCCGCCTGAACCGAACGTTCCGCGCGTGCTCTGAATGAAAAGCTGGAAGCCCTGGCGCGCGATGGGCACGCCAAACACCGCACCGGCCAGGCCGGCCCGACCGTACGGTGAACGGATCAGCACGACGGGCTGCGGACCGGAATCTCGCACGGGCCGGTAGTGGTCGCCGAGGAGAACGACGCCGTCTGGCATGGGGACGCCGATGTCGCGCTGGACTGCCACCTCCACTCCCGGTCCTGGCAGGCCCAGTGCCCGGTCAATCAGTCGCGCGAGTGGATTCATTCAAGTAACGCTAGCCGTCAGAGGCGCTCCACCGTGGCGGGATCCTCCGCGCCGCTGAAGTACAGGTCGAGCACTCGCCGGAATACACGTTCGCCGGGCTCGGCGTGCTCAAAGAGCGTCATCGACGACCGCAGCTTCACTGCGTCGATCCCGCCGAAGATCTGGTTGGCCGTCCGGCCGGAGAAGCTCAGCAGGATCGAGGCGCAGTCGCGGATTCTCGGGCCCAGTACAGGGTGGGCAAGGTAGGCGCGGGCCTCGGCGAGCGACGCGATCGCGTAACGCCTCGACGTGGCACTCTGGCCGAGACCCGCAATCTGCGGGAACACGAACCACATCCAGTGGCTCGTTTTCTGACCGCGGCGCAACTCGGCGACCGCGTGGTCATAGCTGCCGCTCTGGGCCTGAGTGAACCGCGCCAGGTTGAACGGGTCGGCTTCCATCAACCCCGTTCCGCGTTAGGAAGAGGCTCGGCCTTGCTTATCCACGACGCGCGGCCGATCCTGAGCTGCTCATCGTGGGCCTGGCACAGTAACGCGAGTTGCTTGCGCGTTCCCTGCGTGATCTGCCAGCGCACCGTGCCCAGGCTCGTGCAAGGTGTATGCCATGCGGTGACCGTCATCATGTCCGGACAGATGATCTTCCGGCCCGCCCCGCACATGCCGGTGAACTCGCTGCAT
This sequence comes from Streptosporangiaceae bacterium, assembly GCA_035472835.1. Taxonomy (GTDB): domain Bacteria; phylum Actinomycetota; class Actinomycetes; order Streptosporangiales; family Streptosporangiaceae; genus JAJYUU01. Next base: position 41,396 of record DATIOU010000224.1, read on the forward strand.
CGGTTGCAGAAGCCAAGCCGGATGGCGATCTGGTCTTGCGTCGCTGACCCGCAGTCGGGACACGTCCAAGTACCGCCTTGCCGGTTCCGGCGCAGGAGCCCCCGGCGCGGTGTTGTTGATGTGGTGGAAGTTCTACTAGACATCGGCCGCCCGTCTTTCGCCCACCGGCTTGCCCCCCTCTGGCCAAGCACCGGTGATGACAGCACGTTACGGCTTCGATACCGAGGCGCACATCGTATAGATGATGTATCCGGCTATGTAGCTGACACCGCCGATGTATGCACGTCCGGGCCGTTGTGACGGCTGCTACCTAGGCGCCGTGGTCGGTTATCTGTAGCCGCATGAACTGCGTGATGCCTAGTGCTGTGAAGCTCGCTCGCTCGAGCGGCGTGAACGCGAGATGCAGCAGCGAGCCGGCGTCTGCGCGCGCCAGCAGCTCAGGCGACGAAAGCGCATAGTGCTGACCGCGGAGCTTCACCGAGCACCGGCCGGCCGCGAGTACATTCTGCGACCAGTCCGAGCGATTGCCGAAGGTGAGCGGGATGACAACGACGTCGCCGGCGCGCCTGGTGCCAACGGGCGTCACATACGTGCGGCCGGACCGGCGGCCCACGTGGCTCAGCTCGCCCGCCATACCGAAGTGCCGACGACCAGCGAGCCGAACGATGAGCGGGTTCAGGACTTTCGTGAGCGGCCGCAACACGACTCGTACCTGGGTCGACGGCGGCACGGCCGGCGGCAGCGCGGTCTCGGCGTTCATTGACGCTGCTCCTCTCTGCTAGGTGCCCGACAGCTGCGATCGCAGGAAGCTCAGCTTCCGCGGATCGCTGATTACCTGTATGGACTGGATGAGCTCTCCGTCCATCGTCAGGACTAGGACCGCCGCCAGATCGCGGCCGACGAAGCCGAGCAGCGCCGGCTGACCGCCGACTGGATGCGAGACCAGCGTGGCGGGCGGGCCCCAGAAGCGCAGCAAGTTCCGCGCGACGCGATCTGCGCCGGTCACGACCGGGGTTGTCGTTTCCGGGCCGAGATCGACAGCACCCCAGGCGTCCGGGGCCAGCACCTCAAGGAGACCATCGAGATTGCCGGTGGCGCATGCCGCGATGAACTTGTCAGCGACCTGGCGGTGCTCGACCGACTGAACGTCGAAACGCTGCTCCATGGCGACGCGTTGGCGGGCGCGCCTGGCGAGCTGCCTGCAGGCAGCCGTCGTCCGTCCTACGGTCACGGCTACTTCATCGAACGGCATCCGGAAGACGTCATGCAGGACGAACACGACGCGCTCGGCTGGCGTCAGGCGCTCGAGCACGACCAGCAAGGCCAGCCGGACGCTGTCGTCGAAAGTGACCCGGTCGGCGGGATCGGCGAGCTCTGACCGCTCGGCCGCGACCCCTTCGAGCTGGCTCGCATCATGGGCACGTTCATGGCGGGACCGCGCCGACCGGATTACGTCCAGGCTCAGGCGACTCGTCACGACGATCAGCCAGCCGCGCACGTCCTCGATCTCGCTGATGTCCACGCGCATCAGCCGGGTGAACGCATCCTGGACGACGTCCTCCGCCGCGCCGATGTCGCCGAGCATGCGGAAAGCCAGGTCGACGAGGTAGGCGCGGTGTTCCCGATATACGCGGCTGACCTGTTGATTGTCCATCTCACGCTCCAGTCGGGAGGACGACGCAGGCCGCCGGAATGTGACGTCACTTTCCCAGGCCCTATCCCGTCCTTGCCGGTAACGCGCAATCGGGAGAGAGACCATGAGAATTCCCAGCACCACCATCGAAGATGCCCCGGCCGCTTCGCGGTCGCTCCTAGCCGAGATGATCCAGTTCTCACCGACCGGCCGGCTGCTGAACCTGCATGCTCAGATGGCGCTGGCGCCAGCGGTCCTCGAGGCCTACGTCGGGATCAGGCGGGCGACTGCCGCCCAGGGCACGCTGGACCTGCCGCTGCGCACGGCGCTGATGCTGGCCTCGGCCACGGCGGACGGCAGCCAGTACGCGCAAGCCATCATCATGACCCTCGCGCTGCGCGCGGGCTGGCACAAGGATCAGATGGCAGCCCTGCGAGCGGGGGCCGACCTGGGCGACGAGAAGACTGATTCGCTGATCAGCGTCGTGCGGGAGGCATCGCATCACTCCGGCCGCGTTAGCGACGCCACGTGGGACCGGGCCGCGGCCCTCGGCTGGACGGCGGAGCAGTTGGCCGAGGCGTTCGCTTACCTTGGCCTCACGGTGTTCACTTCGTACTTCCTCAACTATGCCGACACCGAGGTCGACGTTCCGCTGGCAGGCGAGTGACGTGGAACTGGCTCAAGCCCGGCTCCTGGCCGACGATGTCGAGCG